>JBDRCB010000007.1:0-2248 GCA_043822125.1 archaeon
GCAAGTTAATTCCAGTTGAAGAAATTGAAAAAGAACTCGAAGACAAATTAAAAAAAGACGAAATACACAACGCAATAACAGAACTTGAAAAAAACAGCATAATCTTCAAACCCCGACGAGGTTATGTTCAGATGATGTGATGAAGAAGATTTTTATAGTCTAATTATTATAAATCAAGAATTGTTAGATTATGCACAAGGATTTTAACAATACAACAAAATGAAAGATTTTAATTGGGAACACAAATATAAATTAAATATATCAAGAAATAAGGATGATACCTACTATTCTTTTGGATATGAAATTTTACCTTCTGGACAAGAACCAACAAAACATGATTTATTCAAGGAAACATCTAGTTTTCCTATCCCAAAATATTTAGAAGAAAAAGTTGCGCCTATAGCTGAAAAACTTAAATGTGGATCCACTATACTAAAGTGGCATGATTATGACTATTCAGACTACCTTTGCCTTGAAATGTGCCAGTTTTATCCTTTTGAATTCTCAAATGGTGAATTTAAGGGATTAGGACTCGGCTCATTCATAGCATCGGCAACACTTTGTGCAGTTTATTATGATGCTTTGGAGGAATGGACACCTTTCACTGAAGAGAATATTATTTATGCAAAAAATATTAGGCAGGAATTCAGGCAGATTCTCTATAATCGGGGGTTTGAAGATGAAGAGGATGAAGGTCCTACTGACGCTGTCTGGAGCCAGATTAAAGCTACATATACAAATTCAGTAAAAAGGGAACAAGAAAAATTTGAAAAAAAGGAAAAATAATTCACTCCTCGCTAAACATCATACTAAAATAAATCCAATAATCCCAACCTCACAAATCTTTAAAAACTATTCTCAATTTTTTAAAACATGCCAGACGAACAACAATTCAAAAGACACATCGCATTTAAACTTAAAATCGGAGACATCTTAATGGGGAAGCCAATATTTGATGCAGAAAGATTTTCATTCTTAGAACTAGGAAGTAAAAAAATAATAAGAGTCAATATTATAGGAAACATCGTCGATAAATACGAAGGCGAAGGCGAGAAAAAATTCCTCTCAATCACATTAGACGACGGCTCAGGTCAAATAAAATTAAGAGCATTTTCAGAAGATGTTGAAAAATTCAGAGAATTCAATCAAGGACAAACAGTTCTTATAATCGGGCTTTTAAGAAGTTGGAACAATGAAACATACATAACTCCAGATATTATAAAAGAACAAGACCCAAAATATTTACTAATAAGAAAAATCGAAGCTGAAAAAAATTCATCTAAAAATTATGAAGTAATGGCAAAAGAACAGATAGTTGCAATAAAAGACAGAATTTTAGGCACAATAAAAAACTCAGAAAGCGAAGGAGGAGTTGAAATAGAAAAAATAATTATGAACTTAAAAGACATCGCCCCTGTAATAATCAACCAAGAAATCCAAAAACTCCTTGAAGAAGGAATTGTATTTGAACCTCGTCCTGGAAAAGTCAGATATTTGGGTTGAAACAGATTCAAAGAGTTATATGATAAGTGGACAACTTATACTTTTCATCTTCAGGTCGTTTTACAATAATTAAAGATTCTTCCTCTTTTTTTAAATAAATCACAGGACAAGAGACTGTTGATTCTTCAGTAGACATCCAAACGCCATCTTTTATTACAGAATAATTTTCTAATCTAAAAAATTCAAATCCTTCATTTAAAACCTTCTTTAATAATTCATGAGGATTTTCACTTTCTAAAATAGTTTCTAAAAGATGAATTTCTCCCATATCTTATTTGAAAATCCCTGCCTTTATAAAAATTTATATACTCTTATTCCACAATTTAATCATGGAATACGCAGAATTACTTGAACAAGCTTATAAAAAAATAAAACAAACATCTAGCTCAGGCAGTAGATTTGAAATCCAAAAGGTAGAAGGGCATTTTGAAGGAAAGAAAACAATACTTACAAATTTTTTCCAAATTGCGTCTTACATCAGACGAGAACCAGAGCATTTTCAAAAATTCATGTTAAGAGAACTCGCATCAGCTGGTCAAAAAGAAGGCGACAGATTAACTCTAAACATCAAAGTCCCAAGCGCAAAAATAAACCAGAAAATAGAACAATATGTAAAAGAATTTGTCTTATGCAAAGAATGCGGAAAACCAGACACAAAACTAATCAAAGAAGACAGATTAACATTTGTTCATTGCCTTGCCTGTGGTGCTAAACACTCTGTAAGAGGAAAAATCTAATTTATTTT
>JBDRCB010000008.1:0-3090 GCA_043822125.1 archaeon
GAATAATATTTTGATTTTGCAGGGCAGATTGTTGGCTGATGAAGAAACAAGATTAATTGAGGATACAATGGCGATGATAGGGCATGTTAAAAATTTTAGAGGAATTGAGTTGGCAGTTATTTCTGGAAATGGTAATGAGGGGTTTTTTTCAAAAATGAAAACCAGTTTAGCAAATGCTCTTTCTGGAGGAGACTTGGGAGCAATAACAATTATTGGTCCTGCGACTATTGTGAAGGAAATTAAAAGAAATCCTAAGAAGATTGAATTATTGTTGAATAAGTAGCTAAATTCTTAAAAAGAAATTTAGTTTAGATTTCTAATGTATAAAGTAAAATCCTTTTCAAAAAAAGATTATAATCGTTTTCTTTCTTTAGCAGAAGAACAAGCAAAGTTGGCTACTTGTAAAAGAGCTAAATGTGGTGCAGTAATAGTTAAGGATTATGGAATAATAGGAATAGGTTTTAATTCTCCACCTGGAAATTCTAGACCATTGTGCCATGTGGATAAAAAAACTTTGCACGAGAAAGTCACAGACAAAACTTGTTGTGTTCATGCAGAAAGAAGAGCTATGGATAATGCTCTTTCAGATTTTAATAAAAAAGTTTTGAAAAACTCAACAATATTTTTTTCAAGAGTAGATGAAAAAGGCCATGTAGTTTTTTCAGGAAAACCATATTGTACCAGATGCAGTAAAGATGCTCTTGATGTAGGGATTTCAAAATGGGTTCTTAGGCACGATAGTGGGATTTATACTTATGATGCAGGAGAATATCATGAATTATCCAGAAATTATAATGGATAAATTTATTAAGTTCAAACATTTTGTTATATAATGATTCTAAAAAAGTGTGAATTCTGTGAAAAGATAATAAAATGTAAAAGAAAAAATCAAAAATTTTGTAGCCAAGTATGTCAAAGAAAACATTATCATCAAAGACCCGGGATAAAGGAAAAATTTAGGATATGGACTAAAAAATATAGACTAAGACATCCTGAATGGAAGGAAAGACACAGAATTCTTGCAGTTACGAAACATAGAGAAAAAAGAAGAGAGTATTGGAAGGATTATGGTAAGAAACCAGAAGTAAGAAAAAGGATAAATAAGAAAGATAGAGACAGACGTAAAATTGATAAAGAATATGCGATAGCAGACAGATTAAGACGTTCCTTAAACCATGCTATGATTAAATATTCAAAAACAGGAAAAATAATGAGTTCGAAAAAATATGGAATTAATTGGAAAGAAGTAATTGAAAATTTAAAGCCATTTCCAGAAAAAATTGAGAATTTTGAAATAGACCATATAACTCCTCTATGCAAATTTAATCTTACAAATGATTCGGAAATTAAAAAGGCATTTTCTCCATTGAATTTACAATGGTTAACAAGAGAAGAAAACAGAAGGAAAAGTGGAAAAATTTTAATAAATGAAAATTTTATAAATAATATAAATCTAAAAGGAATAGAGGTCAAATAAAGTGGTTCATCAATGTGTTAAATGCTCCCATATTATTCCTGTAGGAAGTAAGGAATTATTAGAAGGATGTGAAAATTGTGGAGGTCATTTTTTCTTTTATATCAGGGATGAACAATTAGAACAGATAAAAGAAAAGCCAATTGAAATTCCTGAAGAAGACAAGAAAACTATTGAAAAAGATATTCGTGAGATGGCTGGAATTCAGGATGAATATGCACCTGTGATTTTGGATTTTGAATCTGTGCGAGTAACTGGTTCTGGAAAGTTTGAGATTGATGTTGTGAATTTGTTCAGGAAAGATCGTCCGTTGATTTACAAACTTGAAGAAGGAAAATATATAATTGACTTGGCGTCGACACTGCAACAGAATATTAAGGATATCAAAGAGATTAGAAATCCTGACAAAGATATGGATTGATTAAAAGAATCTCCCTTCTAACATTATAGAATAATCTCCGTATCTAGTTCTATAAGATTTAAAGATATTTCTTAGATCTGAATTAGGTATAATAGAATAACCTCTACAACTTATCTTCCTACTTTTTAATTTTGATTTAAGTAAAGGATAAGTTCCACTTAAAGATTTAAGATTTTTTGCGATTTCCCCTGGAGAACCTTTTCTTCCTAATAATCTTGATTTTAAATCTTTATTCATAAAATAAATATTTCCGTTTTTTGGAGGAGATTTATATGTGTTTGTTTCATAAAAAATTTATTCTAATTAGTTTTATAAAGTTTATTATACTCTGAAATTCATGACAAAAAAAATTGATTCTATTCTGAAAGAAGTTTTGGAAAAAATAGAACCTCCTAAGGAAGAATTAAAATTTATTAATGAGAGTTTGAGGGATTTTCTTGAGAGAATTAGAAAGAGGATTGAAGTGCTGAAGATAAATGCAGAGGTTTTTGTTGGTGGAAGTTTTGCAAAAGGCACGGTGATAAAAAAAGATTATTATGATGTTGATGTTTTTGTAAGGTTTGATAAAAAATACAAAGATGAAGAAATTTCTGTCTTGACTAAAAAAATTTTGAAAGATATTAAAGGGGTTTTGGTTGTGCATGGTTCAAGAGATTATTTCCGTGTTAAAATTAATTCTTATTTTTTTATTGAAGTTATTCCTGTGACAAAGATAGCCAAATCAAGTGAGGCTAGGAATATTACTGACTTGTCTTATTCTCATGTAAAGTATGTTAATAAAAAAATAAAATCTAAAAAAGTTCTAGATGAGATAAAAATTGCTAAGGCGTTTTGTCATGCTAAAAAATGTTATGGGGCAGAGTCTTATATTAATGGTTTTTCAGGTTATGGATTAGAATTGCTTGTTTATCATTATGGAAGTTTTTTGAAATTTATCAAGGCTGCTTCTAAAATGGAGAATAAAGAAGTTGTAGATATTGAAAAGCACTACAAAAACAAACCAACTGTTTTAATGGATTTGAATGGCTCGAAACTTCATTCGCCGATTATTTTGATTGATCCTACTCACAAACAAAGAAACGCTCTTGCTGCTCTTTCTGATGAAACATTTGAGAAATTTAGAGAAGAATGCAAAAAGTTCCTGAAAAATCCTTCTATAAAATCTTTTGAAATTGAAAAGACTGATTTGGAGAAA
>JBDRCB010000009.1:0-161824 GCA_043822125.1 archaeon
CATTTTAAAAATCTATAAAAAAAGATTCTTCGTTGAAAAATTGCATTTAATTTTAATCTTTTCCTAAAAAGATTGCAATTATCATTTTAATAATTTTAAATATATTATTATAAATTCAATAAAAGTCTCAAATGAGATTAATAAAGAAAGAGATTAATTCAAAAAGAACCAAATTTTTTATCTTAATTAATTAGAAACTTATGTAAAATTACATATTTCAACAAAGTAAATTTAAAAAATGTAATTATGTCAAATTACATAATCACCTATTTCTCTAACTATTAATTATATGTTAATTGACATAAGTTTTAAAAAGATTGATTTGATAATAGCATAATGGACAAAAGGAATCTTCTTTATGCTCTTGCTCCTTTTATAGAAAAAGGATATAACACACAGGAAATAAAAATATTAAGATGTGTCTTTGAAAAAAAAGCAAATATTTCAGAGATAAGCAGAGAATTAAATATTGATTATAAAAATACTCATCGATATATTGACAAATTATGGAAAAAAGGACTAATAATCATTGAGCCGTCAAAATCAGTTAAGGGGAAAAAAACATATGTAACATTATCAGAAAAAACACTGCAGGAGATTTTGGATGAATTAGAATCTATCACTTTAAGAGGAAATGATTATAAAGAAATAGAAAATTTAATCAAAGAATCCAGAAGAAAATTAAAATATATACAGTCAGCTAAAAGATAAAAATATTTTATTAAGTCATTATCACAAACAACAAAATTTAAAAACCAATTCCTCTAAAACTTAATTATGAAACGCTCAAGTAGAAGATGGAAGAAAAAAGGACAAATGCGCTGGAAATGGCAGCGTAAAAGACTGAAAAAAGAAAAGAGAAAGAGAAAGCAAAAGAGGGCAAGAGCAAAGTAAATTTAGATTTTCATTGTTCTCAACACAATAATCTTTATAAGCAATTCTTAAGATAATTAATTATGGTGAGTAAAATATGGACTGAAAAATACCGTCCAGTTAAATTCCCTGATTTAGTCGGACAGAATGATATAATAAAAAGAGTTGAATCATTGACAAATTCTCTGAACATTCCTCATCTGCTGTTCGCAGGGCCTGCAGGAACAGGAAAATCAACTCTTGCACTGATAATAGTAAAAGAACTTTTCAAAGAAAGCTGGAAAGAAAATTATCTTGAATTGAATGCTTCGGATGAAAGAGGAATTAACATAATAAGAGAAAAAGTAAAAAATTTCGCAAGAACAAAATCACTCGGAAATATTAATTTTAAAGTGATTTTTCTCGACGAGGCAGATGCCCTTACACCAGAAGCCCAGCAGGCATTAAGAAGAACTATGGAAAATTATTCAAACACTTGCAGATTCATTCTTTCCTGCAACTACTCCAGCAAAATCATAGACCCAATTCAGTCAAGGTGTGCTATTTTCAGATTCAAACTGCTGGAAAAAAAAGACATTGAAAAAGTCATTAAAAAAATTGCAGAAGCTGAAAATCTCGCAATAAGTCAGGAGGCAGTTGATATAATATACGAAGGCAGTGAAGGAGACTGCAGAAGATGTATAAACATTCTCCAGTCAACAGCAGGAATATCTCCGTCAATAACCTCTGATTTAATTTCAACAATAATTTCAAACGCAAAGCCAAAAGATATCAAAGTAGTTTTAGACTATGCACTCTCAGGAGATTTTCAAAACGCACGGGAAAAATTGCTGGACGTTATGCTAAAGGAAAGTATTTCAGGGCAGGATGTAGTAAAAGCAATACAAAAAGAAATCTGGAATCTTCCTGTAGAGCCAGAAATAAAAGTCAAGTTGACAGAAAAAACCGGCGAGGCAGAATTCAGAATCGTCGAGGGTTCTGACCCCTTCATTCAGCTTCAAGCTCTTCTCGCAAGTTTTGTCCTAGCTGGGTTGGGAAAATAAAATGAAACTTAAAGAAATTGCAGATAAAGCAAAAGAAATAGAAGATGAAATTGGACTAAGTGTAGATGATATTCTAAACAAACTAACACAGGAGTTAGGGGAATTTAACGACGCAGTCCAAAAATTTAGAGGAAGATATTGTAGAAAGAAAGGAGACCTTGAATCAGTAAAAGAAGAAGTAGGAGATTTGTTCTTTAATTTAATCTCTGTTTGTTCTAGATTAGGAATCAGTGTGGATGAATTACCTTCTTATGCTCAAAGAACTCTATATAAATTTCAAAAGAGAAGAGAAGATTATAAAAAATCAAAGGAGGAATAAATGAAAATAACTATTTGTGGTAGTGTGCAGTTTGCAGACAGACTAGTGGACATTTATCATCAGCTTAAGGAATTAGGACATGAGCCTATGATGCATAAAAACATGTTTGGTATTGCTGACGGAAGTGCAAAAGAATTAATTAGTGGAATTTATCGGAATCACGCAGAAGTTAAAAGAAAAAATAATTTTATTAAATGGTGGCATGACTGCATAAAAAGCGGAGATGCTGTGCTCATTTGCAATTTTGATAAAAAAAATATTCCAAATTACATCGGTGGAAACACATTAATGGAAATGGGCTTTGCTCATGTAAACAACAAAAAAATTTTTTTATTAAATCCAGTTCCAAAAGAAGTTCCTTATTCTGATGAAATTGAAGCTATGGTTGATAAAGTTCTCCACGGAGACTTGACAAAAATAGCCCAAAAAAAAATTGAAGTTGAAATCCGCAGTTTTATAACAAAAGAACAGTACGAACATCTGAGGGATTTTTTCATACAAAATGCAGTGTTGATAAAAGAAGATTTTCAAGAGACATATTATTTTAACTGCCCGCAGGATTTGAGAATTCAGAAAAACAGCGACGGGGCGAAAATCTGGCTGAAAAAAGGAAGTCTGCACGAAGACTTCAGAGAGGAAATTGAGATAAAAATAAACAGAGAAGATTTTGAAAAGGCAAAACAGATATTTTCAGAAATCGGGCTAGATGTAGAAATAAAATGGCTGAGAGAAAGAAGCCAGTTTGACTGGTCTGAAATAAAAGTCTGTCTTGACTACACAAAAGGCTACGGATATATAATTGAGCTGGAAAAAATAACATCTGAAGAAAGAAAAGAAAAAGTTCTAGATGAATTAAAGCAAAAAATGTCTGAATTAAAAATCCCCATAACTTCAAAGGAAATTTTCAACGAGAGATTCAATTATTATAAAAACAACTGGCGTCTGTTGATTGGAGAGTAAAATGCCGTGGATTGAAAAATATCGCCCGAAAAAATTTGCAGAACTCAAAGGGCAGAATTTAGCTGTTGAGAAGGTGAAGAACTTCATAAAATATTTTGGGACAAAGAAAAAAGCACTGATTCTTCACGGCCCGCCTGGAACAGGAAAAACAACAATCACGCACATAATTGCAAATGAAATTAATTCAGAGATTTTTGAATTAAATGCTTCTGATTTGAGAAACAAAGTAAAACTGCAGGAGATTCTGCGTCCGGCAGTAGAGCAGAAATCTCTTGTAAAAAAAGGTAAAATAATTCTTATCGACGAGGTTGATGGAATTTCAACAGCAGAAGGAGGGGGGATTTTAGAGCTACTGAATATAATTCAAACAACTACCTATCCAATAATAATAACTGCAAATGACATCTGGGGGAGAAAGTTAAACACCTTAAGGCAGAAAGCAGAGCTTGTCCCTATGAAAAATATCGACGAGAAAATAATAATTGAAGTTTTGAGTGATACTTTAAATAAAGAAAATTTATTTTTGAACCCTAACATTCTGCAGAGTATTGCTTTAAGAGCAAGAGGAGATTTAAGGGCTGCGATAAATGACCTCCAAGCAGTCTCAAGATTAAAAGACCCGTCAGTGATAATCTTCGACGAGAGAAACAAAGAAACAGATGTTTTTCATGCACTTCAAAAAGTCTTCAAAAACAAAGCAACGAATGAAACTCTTGAAATTTTTGATTCAGTGAATACACCGATAGAAGAAATTGCGCTATGGATAGAGGAGAATATCCCAGCAGAATATTCTGGAATCGAGCTTGCAAAAGCATATGACTCTCTCAGCAAAGCAGATGTTTTCAGAGGAAGGATTTACAAACAGCAGTATTGGAGATTCCTTGTTTATCAGAATATTTTCCTCAGCTATGGAATATCTGCTTCAAAAAAAGAATCAAAAAAAGGATTTACATCTTACAAAAGACCCTCGAGAATTTTAAAAATATGGCTCAATAATCAAAGAACTCAGAAGAAAAAATCAATTGCTAAGAAATATGCTAAATACGTCCATGTCGGTGAAAAAAGAGCAATGAATGAATTTCCAATAATAAAAAGAATAATTCAATCAGATCCTGAAATCGCAGTAGAACTTAAACTCGGAGAGGAAGAGATTGAGTATTTGAATAATAAAAATTAAAATTAGTTTTAACACTGGGCATTTGTTGAAGAGCCGGTTCCATCCCAGCCAAATCCCGCACTTGGATTTTCAGAAGATAGTTCTGCTGAACATTCCTTTGGTGAGTCATTAAACGCACTGCAAATTGCATCTAAAAAAGCAGAAGGACTTCTTGAACTGCTGACAATTTTTCCGTTGACAACTAATGTAGGACTTCCCTGAACACCATAATTCTTGCTTAAAGCAGAATCTTCTGCATAATAATCATCTGCTCTTCCAGAAGAGACGCATTCATTCATTTTTGCTTCATTAATTCCTACCTTTTCAACACACCTTGCTGAATCTCCATCTTCAAGGAAACACTCAAGATAGCTCAAAAATTTATCAGACTGCTCCTCTCTTATGCAAACTTGCCTTGGTGTTTCTGTTTCTTCTGGTTCATGCATAAAATAATGGACAAATCTTATTTTAGCGTCAATTGAATCTCCCAATTCTTCTATTGCAGGAATTAAACCTTTTTCTGCTTGAGTTCCATAAGGACAATGAGTCATAACAAACAATTCAACTACTGGCTTGTCTGATTTGAGAATATCTTGAGTTTGTGTACCAGAAGAAGACGAAGAAGTAAGAGTTGTTAGAGGAATCACACCATTAATAAAATACTTTCCGTCTTTTGTAATATAAAGAGGGATTGTCTGCCCATCATACAAAACATTTACTTCATAAAGATTCCCGTCATCATTAATGTTCACAAGTTCTGCTCCTGACACCTGCGAATTTACAAAATCCATAACAAATTCTCCTGCTTTTTTCTCAGAGATAACACTTCCTGTTAATCCCCCTGTAAAATTAATTATTAAAAAGATAAGCACAATAATTCCCAAAGCGAAAGTTGATGCAATCCAAGGATTTGTCCTGCATTTATCTGTAAAACTGCCTGCTCTATTGGGTTTACTTTCATTATTGTCAAAATTCTCTTCCATTTCAAAAGCACACAAAATAGTTTTAAAAAGGTTTTGGTGGACTTTAAATCCATTAAAAAAATTTATAAATATCAAAATCTAGAAATTCAAATGAGAAAAATAAATCAGTTTTATTGGTTTGAATTTCTCTATTAATTCTAATTTCATCAATTAAATCTCTGGATTAAAATGGCTAACAGATACAAAAAAGAAATTGAACGTTATTCAAAAATAGCTAGATGGGCAAGGCAAGAAGGAGAGTATGAAACACAAAAAAGAGCAGAAGAAATAGTTAAAGAAATAAATAATTTTCTATCAACCACGACAAGCACCCACAGAGAATATAAATCAAAAAATAATGGGAAAAGATTAGAAGGCAGGAGATAATATTTTCAATAAAAATATAAACTCTTTTTCTTTTCTTTTTTCATGCCATATGATATAATAATTGGGAGGGGCGAATCTGACAAAAAAGCTTTTGGAAACAGAGGTCTGGTTTACCTCGGAAAAGGTTTTGTAAAAATGGGGCAATATACTTCTTTAAGCAATAAAATTTTAATGGACATCGCAAGGAGCCATGTAGTTTTAGTTGCAGGAAAGAGGGGCTCAGGAAAATCCTACACCTTAGGTGTCCTCGCAGAAGAAATTTCAAACCTGCCCGACAATATAAGCCAGAATCTTGCATCAATTATTTTTGACACTATGGGAATTTTCTGGACTATGAAATACCCGAATGAGAAAGACAAAGAGCTCTTAAAAGAATGGAATTTAAAATCCAGCAGTCTTCCTGTAAAAATTTTTGTCCCGTCAGGGCATTATGAAAAATATCTGGAAAAATCAATTCCAGCAGACGAAGCTTTTGCCCTCGACGCATCAGAGATGAATGCAGAAGACTGGGTGCTGACTTTCGGACTGGATATTGTGAATCCCGTCGCTGTTTTAATAGAGAGAACAATAACAGAATTAAAAAAACAGGGTGATTTTACAATTAAAGATATAATTTCTAACTTGAACAAAACAGAAAAAACTTCTCAGGATTCAAAAAATGCTGCAATCGGGCTGTTTGAAGCAGCAGAAACATGGGGGGTTTTTGCAGAGAACAAAAGCGATGCGACAAAAATAAAGGAATTTATATCTGCAGGAAAAACAACGATTATTGATTTAAGTGTGTTCAATTCTATAGGAGCGTTCAATGTCCGTGCATTAGTCATCAGCTTAATTTCAAGAAAAATTTTTAATCAAAGAATGGATTCAAGGAAAAAAGAAGAAGTCAAATCAATTGCAAAGGGACTTGATTATTTCTCGCCGTTGGAAAAAAAAGAAAATCCTCTTGTCTGGATTTTTATCGACGAGGCTCATGAGTTTCTTCCTCTTAATGAAAAAACATCTGCAACTGATGCCCTAATTCAACTGCTCAGAGAAGGAAGACAGCCAGGAATTTCTATTGTTCTCGCAACACAGCAACCAGGACAGATACACCGCGATGTGATGACCCAATCAGATATTGTGATTTCGCACAGAGTCACAGCAGCACCTGATTTAGAAGCACTAAATCATATTATGCAGAGCTATTTAATAGAAAATATTCAGAGGTATATGGATGAACTACCAACACTAAAAGGCTCTGCAATAATTCTCGACGACAATTCAGAAAGAATTTACCCTATGAGAATCCGCCCGAGATTCACCTGGCACGGAGGAGAAGCACCTACTGCGATTAAAGCAGAGAAAAAGTTCTGACGACGTGCCGGCATGGGCGAGTGACTTCGCGAGATTACGAGAGGTGCAAAATTCGAGCGGGGTCAGGAGCAGGAGAGGCTCCGACAGCAATCAAGGCTGAAAAAAGATTATAGAAAATTTTAAAAAAGATTTTCACAGCATTTTTTATGGAATTATCACAATTTATGAGTTCAGCAGAAGAATTAGCTAAAATAATTTGGCCAATAAAAAATAATATTAAATTAGTTGATTTGGTATTACGTGGCTCTGTTGCAAGAAAAGTTCAAAATCCAGTAGATTTAGATATGATAATTATCCACTCAAACCAATGCCTAGATGAATTCCAAGATTTATTAAGAGAAAAGAAATTCACAACACCTCAAGAAGCATTCTATTATTTAGTGCAGATTACAAAAGAAGGGATTGACTTAAGTAGATTATTTGCAGGGAGCTCAATAGAAAAATTAATCTCCAAAAACTTATTTCATACTTCTTATATGAATACTAAATATTTTACAGACTTAGAATATAAAAAGAAATGGGATTCCAAAAATAAACCTGAGTTTCTAAAATCTATTTTTTCAGAAGGGATTCTATGGAATCCTGCAACCAAGAAATATGACATTCAAATTAGTAGAAAATATTCCATCACTAAACAACCCTAAAATCAACCCTGACTCTTATTTTATACGGGGCAATTTCACCTGCCTTTTTAATTTTTAATATTTTAATTTTTTTCTTCGCGCTTTTTGCTTCTGATTTAATTTTTTCTAAAATTTTTTCAATTTCATCTGCTTTGCAGAAATCATAATAAAAAAATCTTGTTCTTTTCTTGCTCAGCTTAAATGCCTGCTCTAAAAAATTGTCTTTCAATTGAGGGCGGGGCATTGCAATCACATCAAACTTTTCATTTAATTTTTCAGCAACTTTTTTAATATCACCTGGGGCAAGAATAATTTTGTCTTTAACTTTATTTAATTCCAAATTTAGTTTTGCGTATTTATTTGCCTCGCGGTTGATTTCATTTGAGATAATTTTTTCTGCTCCTGAATTTTTAGCAATAACTATCGGCAGAGGAGCAACACCTGCAAACATCACCAAAACTTTATCTCCTTTTTTAATCATCGACGCTATTTCTTTTCTTTCATTGCTTAATCTCGGGGAAAAATAAGTTTTGTCAATATTAAATCTAAAAACACAATTATTTTCTTTATATAAAACTTCTTTTGTTTTTTCTCCTGCCAAATATCGCGTCTCTCTTTTTCTTAACCTTCCTTTAAATCTTTCAGATTTTTCTAAAACTGTTTTTGCAGATTTATTATTCATCAACAGTTCTTTCGCGAATTTTATTTTGTCCTTATGTTTAAATTCCCTCGGAAAATTTACCACAGCAACACTTCCCAATAAATCATAAGCCCTCATAAAAACAAATGTAAAAAAGAGTAATTAAATTTATGGGAAAGTTTATAAAATCAAAGAACATCTATAAATAAAATGGGGAAGATTTTAGGATATGTTTTTTCTCTTGCAGGTGTATTTGCATTAGCAATGACTATGGATCCAGTAAAAAAATTAGTTCCCTTTGAAATACCAAGCACAATTACAAATACTGCTCTTTTAATTGTGGGTGGAATTTTAGTTGTCTTAGGAATTTTTATGATAAAATCAAGAGGACTCACAAACAAACATCTGCAGAGAGGAGAGGTCCCTATTTATCACAAAGGAAAAATAGTCGGTTACAGAAGATATTAAAACCAACTCTCAAGGTTTTTCTGCTTCTTTTTTTCCCTTAAACCTTTTAATTTATCAAGCTGTTTCTCAACTCTTTCCTCGGAAAAATCATGCCTTTCAATTAAAATCTCTTTTATTTTCCCCTCATTGATTTTTCTAGATTTAAAATCAAAATCTTCAACATTTGGTTTTCTAAATAACTGAAAAATTTCCTTCCAGTCAAACTGATTTTCTTCAGATAGATTCATCATCTGCTCCTCCACACTCTTGAATATCAAAACAGGTTGTTTGTATTTTTTAACAATCTGCAGTGCCTTTTTCTGCCCGATTCCAGGAATTCCCTTAGGATTATAGTCAGTTCCGACCAAGATTCCAAGGCAAATTAACTGCTCTAAATTTATTTCAAGAAAATTCAAAACTTTCTCAAGTTCAATAATTTCCGGCTTAACCTCAATAAAACCAGAATAAGTTTTTCTTTTGCGAGAAATAGTAAGATTTTGAATCAGTCGTTTTGCTCCAAAAAGAAGACTGTCATAATCCTGGCTTACAACAGCATAAATATTTTCTTTTGTTTTGCACAGATGGGCTGCTTCTGCTTCCCCTTCTCCAGGAGACTGAGCAACAGAAATTCCCATTGCTTCAAGAAGCTCTTTGCTTTCATTAATCATCTCCTCGTCCAACCTCAACAACTGACTGCTGTATTTTCTCATTCCCTCAATATCTTCTTCGTCTTTTGCTATTTGATATTTCTCTCCTGCAAGACTTCTCGCATTTCCTCTTTTCTCCCATGTTTTATTTTTTAAATCAGGAGCAACTCCGTCTAAAACATAAATTAATTCAATTCCCTCTGCAAGAAGACTTACATTTCTGTAGAAAATTCCAGAAAGGTGGCTCGTAACTCTCTTCTTGCTATCCATCAGAGGAGTCCCGTCAGGTTGTCGAATCGACGACAAAAACTGATATAAAATATTAAAGCCATCAACAACAAGTGTCTTCCCTTTCAAATCTGAAATTTCTATCTCTTTCCTCGGAACAATCTCTCTTATATTCAAACCCATTATTTTTATAATCAAAAGAAATATAAATAATTATCTAAAAAAGAGAGAGTTGCGATGTTTTATGTTCTAACCTTCTTTTTTCTCCTGAACAAATTGTTTTAGAAACCCCTTTTATATACCTTCCAATATGTAAAAGAGTTGAACGATCTATTTCCGCCCCTTTATAAGAAATATATTCTCCAACAAGATACCTGAGATATCCGTCTCTTTCAGTATAATTTGTTAAAATCTCCTTTGCTTCTTCAGGTGAAGGACTTCTTCTCAACCTTAAATCTTTTCTTAATCCCATATTTTAACCACTCATTAGTGATATATAAATCTTATGGTTGAAAATTCTCAAACTTTAAATAATTCAAATAGTTTTTATATTTATGAAAACAGAATTTATTCCAATAGACTATGACTACTTTGATTTCGAAGGAAGAAATTATGCTAAATTAATTGGAAGAGACAATAAAGGAAGAAGGGTCTGTGTTATTGACTCATGTCCTATTTATCTGTGGGCAATTTTGAAGAAGGTTTTAGCTAAAGAAAAAATTGAAAAACTGCTTAGTAAGATTAACGCTATAAAATTAGATGTAAAAGGAAGAAAGACAAAAGTTGAAAAAGTAGAAGTTCATGAAAAAAAATTCCTTGAAAAATCAGTAAAAGCACTGAAAATTTTCGCGACAAATTACAAAGACCTGCACGATATTGCAGACAAACTGGATTTTCCTGAAATAGAAAAAAGAAGGGGTTATGACTTGGGATTCACAACTCATTATATAATTGAAAAAAAAATCCTCCCTCTAAACTGGTATGAAATAGAAGGAGAAATTATTGACAACGCCAACAGATTCGGAGGAATTGACAAATCCCTTGATGTTGATTACTGCATTAAACTGGAAAAATCAAAAAAAATAGAAAGAGAAAAATTCCAGCCAGAAGTGTTGACATATGATATTGAATGTGACGAGTTTCAGATAGGCAAAGGAGAAATTTTAATGATATCTCTCGTCGGAAAGAATTTTAAAAAAGTAATTACCTCAAAAAGAGCAAAACAAAAACCAGATTATGTAGAATATGTAAAAGATGAAAAAGAACTCTTGGAGAAATTTATAGAATATGTGAAAAAAATTTCCCCTGATTTTCTCGTCGGATATTTTTCAGACGGCTTTGATCTGCCTTATCTTAGGGAAAGAGCAGGAAATCACAAAATAGAACTTTCATTAGGACTGGACGGAAGCAAGCCAAAATTTCAAAAAGGTGCTGTGAGTGTCGGAAAAATAGCAGGCATCGTCCATATTGATCTGCTAAGATTCATCCAGACATCCTACTCTCAATATATGCAGTCTGAGACTCTTTCTTTAAATGAGGTTGCAAAAGAATTCCTCGGAGATTCTAAAAAAGATTTCAAGATAAAACATTCATCCAAGTTAAGCGAGAAAGACTGGAAAGAATATTTTGAATACAATCTTCACGACTCAGTTTTAGTTTACAATCTCTTTGAGAAATTCTGGCCGGATTTAATTGAATTTGCAAAAGTCATGCAGGAGCCTGTATTTGATATTTCAAGAAATAGTATGTCCAAGCATGTGGAATCCTATATAATTCACAATCTGGAAAAATTCAATGAAATTCCTGAAAAACGCCCGACTCACGACGATATAAGCGAGAGAAGAAAAAAACCGCCTTATGAAGGTGCATTTGTTTTTGAGCCAATACCCGGACTTTACGAAGACATAATTATGTTTGATTTCACAAGCAGTTATGGAAGCGTGATTGTAACTTATAATTTATCCAAGTCAACATATCTAGAGAAAAAAACAGAAAACTGCAACTCCATAGAAACGCGAGGTAAGACTTTATGTTTCTCAAAAAAGTCAGGTTTTTTTCCAGAAATGCTGAAGGAAATAATTGAATTAAGAAAAAAATATAAAAAAGAACTTAAAGAAAAACCAGACTCAGTAAAAAAAGCAAGAAGCAACGCATTTAAACTTTTAGCAAATGCATCCTATGGTTATCTTGGTTTTTTCGGAGCAAGATATTATCAAGAGGAAGCCGCTGCAGCGACGGCAGCGTTTGCCCGCAAAGCAATAAAAAATGCAATAGAAAAAATAGATAAAGAAGGATATAAAACAATTTACAGCGACACTGATTCAATTGCATTTTTATCTCAGGGAAAAACAAAAAAGGAAATTAAAGGATTTTTAAAAAAACTAAACTCAGAACTTCCAGGAATTATGGAGCTGGAATTAGAAGGATTTTTCAAAAGAGGTTTGTGGGTTACAAAAAGAACAGGAAAAATAGGAGCAAAGAAAAAATACGCTCTGCTCGACGAGAATGGAAAATTAAAAATAAGGGGTTTTGAGACTGTCAGACGGGACTGGTGTCATTTAGCAAGAGAGGTTCAGAACAAAGTAATACAGCAAATTCTCAAAGACGGCAATGAAAAAGAGGCAGTTGAATATGTAAGAAAAATAATTAAGAAATTAAAACAAAAAGAAATTGAAATTGAAGAGTTGATAATAAAAACACAGCTGAAAAAACCTATTTCTGAATATAAGGCAATTTCTCCGCATGTTATTGCTGCAAAGAAGATGAAAGAAATGGAAATTCCAGTTGATAATGGGAAGCTGATTGAATATTATATTTCAGAATCAAAGCAGAAAAAAAAGCAGTTAGTAAGAGAAAGAGTAAAACTTCCAGAAGAGCCAGGAGAATATGATGTGGAGTATTATCTCAACCACCAGATACTTCCTGCAGTTGAAAATATTTTTCAGGTTTTTGAAATAAACATCAAAGAAATCATCGAAGGGAAAAAGCAGACGACTTTAGGAGATTATTAAAATGAATCAAAAAAAACTCCCAGAACCAAAACCCCTCTTCCTAGAACGCATGCAAGAACTCCTTCCAGATGAAAAAGAATTTCAAGATTATCTGGATATTCTAAAAATTTCTCCTGTTCGCTCAATCCGCTGTAACACACTGAAAATTTCTCCTGGAAAATTAAAAATGAGATTAGAAGAAAAAAGATGGAAAATAAAACAGCCATGGAAAAATAATCCTGAAGTTATGATTGTTGAAAATGAACTTTCTCCAGGAGAACTAGGGAGAGCATTAGAACATCTTTTAGGATATTACTATATTCAAGAACTTGCAAGCATGCTTCCAGTTATAGCGCTTTCTCCGAAGAAAAACGAGTTAATCTTAGATTTATGTGCAGCACCTGGGAGCAAAACAACACAATTATCTTCAGAGATGGAAGGGACAGGAACAATAATCGCAAATGAAATTTCAATGGGAAGATTAAAAATTCTTGCATCAAATTTAGAAAGATGCGGGGCTGCAAATACTATAATAACAAAAAAAGATGGAGGGGTATTATGTAAAAGAATTGCAAAATACAATTTCGAATCAGAACTAGATAGAATTCTCATTGACGCCCCATGCTCTGGAGAAGGAACTCTACGAAGCTCACTGAAAACTTACAGTATGTGGAATATAAAAACAATAAAAAACCTTCCAAGAATTCAAAGGGATTTGATTTCTTCAGCACTAAAGATTTTGAAGCAAGATGGAATATTAATTTATTCAACATGCACTCACGCACCAGAAGAAAATGAAGAAGTTGTCGACGCTGTTTTAAAAGAATTTAAAGAAAAAATAAAATTAGAAAAGATAAAACTTCCAAAAGAAGTAAAAACCAGAGAAGGGATTACAAAATGGGAGGACAAAATTTATTCAGAAGAAGTAAAAAAATGTGCAAGAATTTATCCTCAGGACAATAACACTGAAGGGTTTTTTATTGCTAAATTCAAAAAAATAAAATGAAAAATAAGAGAATAATAATATGTGATATAGACGGGACACTTGCAGATTCAGACACAGAAGTGAGTGATGAAATATTAAATCTTATCTCAAAACTTCAGAAAAAATATATTTTTGTTACAATGGGTAACGGGCATTATATTCATCTTTATAATCAATTTTTAAAAAAATATATAGAAAAAGTGGGTAAGGAAATTTACATTTTTCCTCTAGGTGGCTTGGAAGCCTATAAGACAACACCAGAAGGAATTGTAAAATTATATTCAAATGATTTTTCAGAAGAAGAAAAGCGTAAAATAGTAAGGACAATTAGTGATTTTATAAGAGAAAAAAAGATAGAAGCAGACACTTACGACCAAATTGAAGATAGAGGGAGCATGATTGTTTTCTCTGCTCTTGGAAGAAAAGCAGATAAGGAATTAAAAAAAAATTATGATCCTGATAAATCAAAAAGGCAAAAATTTATAGAAGAAGATTTTAAAGAAAAGCTCCCTGAATGTGAAATAAAAATCGGCGGGACAACCACTCTTGATTTTACAAAAAAAGGAATAACAAAAGCTTTTGGAATAGAAAAAATAAAAAATATGTTTAAAATCAACTTTGAGGATATGATTTATTTTGGGGATGATTTGCAGGAAGGTGGAAATGACCACGCTATCAAAGAGTTTGTTGAATTTGTTGAAGTAAAAAATCCAGAAGATACTTTTAAAAAATTAAAAAAATACTTGTAAAAATGACAGAACAATTCAAGCGCCCTTGGGGAGAATATATTGTAACTGAAAAAACAAAAATCATAAGAATAAAACCAAATCAAAAATTAAGTTTACAATATCATCATTATCGCGAAGAAATCTGGGAAATTTTATCAGGCAGTGGAAAAATCACAATAGGGGAAGAGATTTTTGAGACAAAACCTGGAGATATTTTTACAATTCCAAAAAAAGAAAAGCATCGTGCAGAAGCTGGCGCATATGGCTTGGAATTTTTAGAAATATCAAAGGGGGAAATTGACGAGGATGATTTTGTGAGATTAAATGACGACTATGGAAGAGCTTCAAAAAAAGAAGCCATAGTGATTAATTCAGGATACTTTGATCCTCTTCATATAGGGCATTTAGAGTGTATGAAATTGTCAAAAAAATTAGGAGACAAATTAGTGGTTATATTAAACAATGACGAGCAGTGTATTTTGAAAAAAGAGAAAGCATTCATGCCCCTGGATGAAAAAAAGAAAATCTTAGAATCAATAAAATTTGTAGATGAGGTTTTTGTCTCAATTGATAAAGATAAATCCGTTTGTGAATCAATTAAAGCAGTTGCTGAAAAATATAAAGGACATGAAATTATTTTTGCAAAAGGAGGAGATAGATTTTCAGATGAAATTCCTGAAGCAAAACTTTGCAGAGAATTAGGAATTGAAATAAAAGAGGGGGTTGGGAAAAAAATCCAGTCATCTTCAAATCTTACAGGATTAAAAAAATAAAATGAATGAACTAAAAATACTCTCAGAAAAAGAGAAAAAAGAAATAACAGAAAAACTCAGCAGACAATTTGGGATTAAAAATATTCCAGGAATATTCTTAAAAAGAAGTGTTGAAAGAATTTTTTATTTTAAGGGGATTTTTAATGAAGGGTTAATAAGAAAATTAGAAAAGATAGTATACATAGAGCGGGCAGGAATTTATTTCGGAAAAGAGCAAAATGGAGAAATACGCCTAAGTGTCGACGGAGTTCATCTTTTCAAAGAGCAGATAAACAAAAACATTATAGAAATAAATGAAGAAGAGCTTGAACGCTGGATGAAAGGAAATGAATTAAATATAAACACAAAAAATAAAAAAGGTTTTGTGGTTCTAAAGCATAAAGACGACTTCGTCGGAACAGGAAAAGCTTCTGAAGATAAAATTACAAATTTTATTCCGAAAAATCGAAGGTTGAAGGAGAGGAATTAGATTTTAAAGATTTCCATATTTTTTAAAAAATTCTTCTAAAGTCTTTTCTCTATCTTCTTCTAACTTTCTTAGATGATATCTTTTTATTTTATTTCTCTCTTCTAAAGATAATGAACCAATATTTTTAACTTCAACTATTCTCAAGTTTATTCCTTGTTGAGTAAGAACTTCATATACTTCTCGAGGAATTTCATATATCTCTCCATTCGGGGAATAAAAGCAATCATGGGGTATATTATTATCAAAAAGTAAAGCAGAAAATTTCTCTTCCTCTTCAGAATTTATAGGACGAACAAAAACAGGAGAAATTTCTTCTAAAGTCTTTTTTCCCATAAAAGATAATATATACAACATTATTTAAATATTATTAAGATAAAAAGTATATGAACCAACAGAAAATCCTCCAAGCAGGAAAAATAGCATCTGAAGTAAAAAAGTGGATTAAACCACATATAAAAAAAGGTGTTCCTTTACTTGAAATTGCAGAAAAAATAGAATCTAAAATTTTTGAGCTTGGTGGAGAACCTGCATTCCCTGTAAACCTCAGCGTAAATGAAATCGCTGCACACTTCACACCTTCTCACGACGACAAAACTACTGCATATGGATTATTAAAAATTGATTTTGGAGTTCATGTCAGTGGCTGGACTTCAGACACAGCGTTTTCACTTGACTTGGAAAATTCAGAGGAAAACAAAAAACTAATAAAAGCATCTGAAGAAGCGCTTGAAGAAGCAATAAAAACAGCGAAGGAAAAAATTCCCCTCAATGAAATTGGAAAAGCGATTCAGAAAAAAATTGAATTATATGGTTTTTCTCCAGTTATAAATTTGTCAGGGCACTCAATGGAAAGATACAATCTGCATGCAGGAATCACTATTCCAAATAATGACAACTCAAAAACAACTTCCTTGCCTCCTGGACTTTATGCAATTGAGCCGTTTGCAACAACAGGAGAAGGAAAAGTTCACGACGGAAAACCTTCTGGAATTTACCAGTTAGTTTCTGAAAGAAATATTAGAAATCTTTCAGCAAGAGAAATCTTAAAATTCATTCAGGAAGAATACCAGACACTTCCGTTCTGCTCCCGCTGGATTGTCAAGAAATTTGGGACAAAATCACTAATTGCATTAAAGCAGTTGGAAGACAATGAAAACATTCATCAATTCCCGCAATTAGTGGAAAATTCGCAGGCAAAAGTCAGCCAGGCAGAAGATACAATTTTTCTCGACAGAAAAAACAAAATCATCACTACTGCTTAAATTATTTTTAAAAAAATTAGATTAAATTCCTTCAATCTTATCCCAAATAACTTCCTGCTATAGGAACAGCTGCTTTTGCTGATTTAAGAAAATTGTCCTCAATTTTTTTGTAGACTTCAATTGTTGATTTTGTAACACTTGGTTTTATTTTCTTCAGAGCTTCTTCTAAATGTTTTTTCTTTACAAATTTAGAGTCAATGGATTCCCTCAAGGCAAGCAGAGCTGCCTCGCGCACAACTGATTCCAAGTCAGCGCCTGTATAACCATCAGTTTTTTCAGCAATTTCTTTTAAAATTAATTCTCTCTCTTTATCACTGAATAATTTTTTCCCGTCGCCAAAAGGCATATTTTTAGTATGAATCTGAAGTACGTTTAACCTTCCTTTTTCCTGCGGTGCGTTTACAAGTAGAATTTTGTCAAACCTTCCAGGACGCAAAACAGCAGGATCAAGCATATCAGGGCGGTTCGTCGCACCAATTATTAAAATATCTTTCAAATCCTCAAGCCCGTCCATTTCTGCAAGAATCTGATTCAAAACCCTTTCTGTAACTTTTGTCCCTTGTTCAATTCCCCTCTTTCCTGCAAGAGAATCAATCTCGTCGAAAAATACAACACACGGAGCAACCTGTCTTGCCCTCTCAAAAATCTTTCTCACACCTTCCTCTGATTTTCCAACCCACATACTCAACAGCGAAGGTCCTTTAACCTGAATAAAATTTGCTTCTGATTCCTTTGCAACTGCTTTTGCTAAAAGTGTCTTGCCTGTTCCAGGAGGGCCGTAAAGCAAAATTCCCCTCGAAGGCCTTATTCCCAACCTGTGAAAACTCTCTGGATATTTCAACGGCCACTCAACTGATTCTCTAAGTTCTTGTTTCACAGAATCAAGTCCGCCGACAGAATCCCATTCAATATTTGGAGTTTCAACTAAAACTTCCCGCATTGCCGACGGGCGCACAACTTTCAAAGCATCTTTAAAATCTTCCTGCTTGACAATTAACTTTTCAAGAAGTTCAGGAGATATCTGCTCCTCAGCGTCGAGATTCATTTTAGGAAGAATTTTTCTCAGAACATTCATAGCAGCTTCTTTTGAAAGAGCTTCTAAATCTGCTCCAACAAAACCATGAGTAACAGACGCGATTTCATCGAGATTAACTTTTTTAGTCAACGGCATACCTCTTGTATGAATTTTAAGAATTGATAATCTCCCTTCTTTACCTGGAACTCCTACTTCAATTTCTCTGTCAAATCTACCAGGACGCCTGAGTGCAGGATCAAGAGCATTAACTCTGTTAGTAGCACCTATAACAATTACTTTTCCCCGAGATTTCAATCCATCCATCATTGTCAAAATCTGCGAAACAACCCTCCTCTCAACTTCACCATGCACTTCCTCTCTCTTCGGTGCAATTGCATCAATCTCGTCAATAAAAATAATAGCAGGAGAAGTTTTTTCAGCTTCTTCAAAAATATCTCTTATCTTTTTCTCTGACTCTCCATAAAACTTAGACATTATTTCAGGTCCGTTCAATAAAATAAAATTTGCATCTGACTCTGTCGCCACTGCTTTTGCTAAAAGTGTTTTGCCTGTTCCAGGAGGACCATGTAGTAAAACACCCTTCGGAGGTTCAACACCTAATTTATGAAAAATTTCAGGATGTTTCAGAGGAATTTCAACCATCTCTCTAATTTTTTTTATCTCATCATTCAATCCCCCAATATCCTCATAGGTTATTTCAGGTATTTTCTCGTCGCTGACTTCAACTGCTTTTGGACTCAAAGAAACTTCTGTATTTTCTGTAATTCTCACCGGTTGATTTGGATTTGTGGAAATAACTAAAAATCTTATCTGTGCAACAGAACCGCCGAGATTTCCCATTCCAAGTCCTCCAAATAAATCTCCTAAATTTCCAAAAATATCATTTAAATCTCCAAACTCCTCTGACATCAAGTCTCTTCTTCGCTGGACTCCTCCAAGGACAACAACATCTCCTTTAATCACTGTTCTTCCAAGAAGCCCGTTCCTTAAACTATCAGGATCTGCCTGAACCATAATTCCTTTTTGAGCAGGAGCAATCATAACTTTTTTCGCATCTTTCACATTTGCCTTGGAAATTATTACAATGTCACCTAAACTCGCCTTTGCATTTCTTCTTAAAATACCGTCGATTCTGATTATGCCCTCTCCAATATCAGCAGGATACGCACGGTCAGCAATTGCAATTGTCTCGCGATTGCCTTTAATCAAAACAGCATCTCCCCTCTTAATATCAAGCTCTTTCATAATTTCAGAATCAATTCTCGCAATTCCTTTGTAAGCATCATCCTGCAATGCTTCAACAACCTTCAGTTTAACCTCGTTCTTTGCCATTATATCCTGTTTTTATTTTCAAATTTATTTATTTTCCTCACCTCTCCAAAATTCAGACTAAGCTTTCCCATGTCTTCAAAACAAAGTCTCACCATTTCATTCATAATTTTCTCCTGTTGATTCATAAATAAAACTATTTCGCGGGGAATAGATACAGCATAACTATTTCCAACTAACCTCATCTTAACTCTAAACTCTTTGTTCTTCAAATTTATAAATTTATTGTAATCCTGCTCGTCAACAGGATGAATTATTTTCTCATTGCATTTAGGACAAACAACTGCTCTGAAAATAAAACCATTTTTAGTTACATTTGCTTTTTGCATTTTAGCACTGCACTTTCTGCACAAAATTGTGCTGTCAAATATGTCTGCTGTCATTTTATTGAATATAAAACCGCATCCGAAGACGCGGTTGAGTGAAAAGAGGTTATACAAGAAATGTATATCCTTATGTGTATACACAAAAATGTATACTATTTAAATGTTTCTGTAATTGAAGCACTTTTCAAATCATTCAGAACAAATCCCTTTACTAACACATTTTATTCCAAGGACATCAAACATTTTAAAAACTCTTTTTTATTTTTTTTATTATGAAAAGAGAGGGTATAAAAAAATACTGGAAAAAATTCTGGCATCTGCTTTGGAAAGACGACAGTTTGAAAGGTTGGATTTTTTCAGTTATATTTTTGATTATATTAATTAAATTTATTTTTCTTCCAGGACTGAGTTTTATAACAGGGACAGATTTTCCCCTTGCAATTGTTGAATCTTGCAGTATGTATCATAAAGGAAATTTTTTCTCAACATTTAATTCTTGGTGGGAACGACACGAACCAAAATATGAATCATATGATATAACAAAAGAGCAGTTTTCTGAATTCTCAATGCGAAGAGGTTTCAGCAAAGGGGATATTTTATTCTTAATAAAAGCAAATCCTGAAAAATTAAAAATAGGGGATATAATTTTATTTGAGGCAGGGCAGAAGAATCCTGTTATTCACAGAATAATAAAAATAGAGAAAGAAGGAGATAAATATTTTTTCTCTACGATCGGCGATAACAATCCAGGACAGCTGAGTGTTGAAAAACAAATAAGCGAAGATAAACTTATAGGAAAAGCTGTTTTTAGAATCACTCCTTTTGTGGGTTGGGGAAAATTAGTTTTTTTCGAACACACAAGAACAATTTCAGAAAGAGGGTTCTGTAAAGAGAATTAAGAAACCTTTTTAAATAAAATTTCTCTAAACATACAATGGAATTTTGCCCTAAATGTGGAGCGATACTAATTCAAAAGGAAAAAAATTCAAAGTGTCCTCGATGCAATTACTCTAGCAAAGAAAAAATAAAATTAACTACAAGTGAAACTATTGAAGAAAAACAGGCGATTGGTGTGGTATCTCCAAAAGATACAAAAACAATGCCAGTAGTTAGCGAGGTGTGCAAGGGGTGCAAAAACAACCGTGCTTATTTCTGGACAGTTCAAATGCGCGCTGCAGATGAGGCAGAAACAAAATTTTTCAAATGTACAAAATGCAACTTCACTTGGAAAACAAACAGATAACAACAATTTATAAAATTTCTATTGCATTTAATTAAAAATATATAATTATTTCATAAATTTATTAAAAAAATATAGCGAAAAAAGCTCTGTGCCTACGACACTTCTGCAGTTCAGACAAGATAAAGATGTCAATCCCAAATCTATACATCCCAATAAGCATTAATTATCATTCAATTCAAGAATCAAACTTCCTTTTGAGATAAAATAATTTATTATCGGAAGATTAATTGGAATTATTTTTGAATATGCCTTGTTTTTTGCAACTGCCTTTACTTCAATGCTGTTCTCAAGCTGGTTTATTGATATGTCTTCGATTGATTTTACACCAGGCATTTTCAGTTCGTAGATTATTTTGTCTGCCAATCTTCTGATATTTGTTGAAGGCTCTTTTTTCGGCAGTTTTAAGAATTTTTCCTTTTCATTTTGCGAAAATTTATTTAGATGAACTCTGTGCTCTTCTTTTTTATTAGGTTTTTTATTTTCATAAGGATTATTCAAGTCAATTTCTTTCCCATTTATTGAAACTTTTATGTGTGTTTTCATCGGCGGTTCTTTTTTTATTTCTTTTTGCATTTCTTTTTCCAGCATTTTCATTGTTCCTGTAAGCATCTTTCCAAGCATCTTTCCTCCGAAACTTCCAAAAAGAACTTCAAAAGGATCCTGCTGTTGCGTGTTTTCAAAATCATCTTTTCCCAGCATCCCCCAGTCCTCCTTTTTTTTACTTTTTAGAGAATAACCGCAGTTAGGGCAAAAATCATGAGAATTGCTTGTTTTCTTTCCACATCTGTTGCATTGTCTTTTCCTAAACATAAAGAAAATAATTATCTTTTCTTTAAATATTTTTGGGATATTTTAACACAATACATAAACTCCTCTTGAATTTTCAATAGATTTTTATATTTAGTATTTTTCTCTTAATCATGGGAAAAAAATTTTATATTACAACTCCGATTTATTATCCGAATGATGTTCCGCACATCGGACATGCTTATACAACAGTTGCTGCAGATGTTTTAGCTAGATGGAATAAACTAAAAGGAAAAGAAGTATTTTTTCTGACTGGGACAGATGAACATGGAAAGAAGATTGAAATTGCTGCGAAAAAAAAAGGGAAAACACCGGAGGAGTTTGTTGATTCATTAATTCCAAAATTTAAAGAATCATGGAGAAAATTAAATATTGATTACAGCAAATTTATCAGAACTACAGACAAGGAACATGAGAAAATTGTAAAAGAGGTTTTGCAAAAAGTCTTTGATAACAAAGACATTTACCTCGGAGAGTACGAAGGATTTTATTGTGTTGATTGCGAAGCTTATTATACAGAGAAAGATTTAGAAAATGGCTGTTGCCCTATTCACAAAAAAAAAGTCGAAAGATTAAAGGAAGAAAGTTATTTTTTCAGGCTCTCAAAATACCAGTATAAACTTCTTGAGTTGTATGAACAAAATCCTGAGTTTATTCTTCCAAAAAAAAGAAGGAATGAAATAATTAACAGAGTCAAAGAAGGGTTGAAAGATTTGAGCATTTCTAGGATGAATTTTGATTGGGGCATAAAAATGCCTTTTGATAAAAAACATATTTGTTATGTCTGGTTTGATGCTCTGCTGAATTACTATTCTGCGACGCGCGATAAAAGAAATGAAAAATTTTGGCCTGTGGATGTTCATTTAGTCGGCAAGGATATTTTATGGTTCCATGCTGTTTACTGGCCTGCGATTCTTCTTTCTGCTGGAATAAAACTTCCGAAAAAAATCTTTGCTCATGGGTGGTGGACATTCAATAAAGAAAAAATTTCAAAATCCCGAGGGAAAGTTGTTAATGTCGATGAATTGGTTTCGATTGCAGGAGTTGATTCTGCGAGGTATTTTTTATTAAGAGAAACACCTTTTGGACAAGACGGAGATTTTTCAGAAAAAGCCTTAATGAATAGGTATAATAATGAACTCGCGAACAAGCTTGGGAACTTAGTTTCAAGAGTTGCTGGATTAATTGAGAAGAACGGAACTGAAAAGTGTGGGAGCAAATTAATTAAAAAATTAAATGAGAAAATAATTGAAAAATATTTTGAAAGTTTTGAATTTGATAAAATCCTCAATGAAATTTTCGCTTTCATTGATATTTGCAATGAGTATGTTCAAAAGAATAAAATCTGGGAGACAAAAAATAAAAAAGCTTTATTTGAATTAAAAGGATCAATTTTGAAGGTTGCAGAACTTCTTTCGCCATTTATTCCTGAAAGTGCTGAGAAAATTAAGAAGCAGTTTGGCGCTGAAAAGATTAAAGTATCAAATATACTTTTTCCGAAGATAAAGACTTAAAAAGGTATTTTCACTTATTCATTTAATAAATAAGTTAAATGAAAGGAGAGGTTTTTTTAGGGAAATAAAATGGTTAGGAAATTAGGTCATTGGAGATTTATGATTAATTGTTTATTTGCTACAGATAGACCCTTGAGTCTTGATAATGAATTTTGGGAATACATTTACCATTCTTCAGAAAGTGCCAAGAAAAGATTCCCAGATATTAATATTGAAAGAGATCGTTATGGATTTACTAGTTATATTTTACGTTTACCTCATCTATTGAAAGTAGATCGGAATAAAAAAACTATCGAGTTAGATAAATCAGTTGTTGATGAAGATTATCTTTATAATTTAGTTAATTATTCTCTCGATAAAGATATTAAAGATGGTTTGCCACAACTACTAAAAGAAGTATACCAGATAAATTTTGTTAATTAGAAATGGACTTAAATGATTTTAGACAGGAGATTAATAAAATTGATTTGGAACTTTTGAATTTGATTAAAAAGAGGATGAATATCTCCAGAAAAATTGGAAAATTTAAGAGACAAAATAATCTTTTAATTTTTGATTCACAAAAAGAAAAAGAAATCTTTGAGGAATTAGAAAATTTAGCAAAGAAAAAAGATTTAGACAAAGATTTTATAAAAAGTTTATTTAAATTAATTATGAATAAATCTAAGAAAGAGCAAAAATGCCAGAAAATATAATCTCATTCGATGATTTTCAAAAACTTGATTTAAGAGTCGGAGAGATAATAGATGTAGAAGAAATTGAAGGAGCTGACAAATTGTGGAAATTAAAAGTTGACTTGGGAGAGGAGAAAAAAAGAACAATTTGCGCAGGAATCAAGGAATATTATTCTGCTGATGAAATTATTGGGAAGAAAATTATTGTTGTAGCGAATTTAGCTCCTCGTAAAATGAGGGGAACTGAAAGTCAAGGAATGCTATTGGCTACTGTTAATGAAGATGAATCTAAAGTTATATTAATCTCTCCTGAGAAAGATATTGAAATTGGAAGTAAGGTTCGGTGATTTAAACTTTTTTCCAGCCAAAAACCCTTGAAATTTTTTCAAAAATATTTTCTCTGTCTTTAGTGGAATCGTATTCTTTATCAATAATTTTTGCTGCAATTTCCTTGTATGCACGAGCTGCCTTGCTCTTTGGAAAAATATGCACTACTGCGTCTTTGTGGTTCAGAGAATCTGAAACATGAATGTCTTCAGGTATCATGCCGAGTATAGGAACCTCTAGCATTTCCCTCACTGTTTCTGGTTGCATTTCTATTTTATTTTTTTTGACTCTTGTAACAATGACGCCTTTAATTTGTTTTTTGTCCTGCTCAGCTATTTTTATTGTCTTGAGTGCGTCGGTGATTGCAGGCATTTCAGGGTTTGTTACAATGATGATTTCATCTGCAATATCTATAACAGACATGGCTTCTTTTCCCAGCCCAGCTGCGCAGTCTACTATTATGTAATCTGATATTTTTTTGAATTCATTCTTAAATTCTTTTAATTTTTCGTGCTTTATTTTTTTTAGTTCCTTTATTGATAAAGAAGAAGGCATTATTTTCATTCCTTTTTCATGCTCATAAACAGCTTCAATCGGCTCTTCTTTGTATTGCAAAACATGATTCAAATTTATAGGAACTTCAGGTGAGTTAAGGTGAATTCCGATGTTTGGAGTGGAGAGATTGCCGTCTATTATCAGGACATTTTCCCCGAAATAATTCATGGCAGCACCTAGATTTATAGCAGTTGTTGTTTTTCCAACACCTCCTTTTCCTGACACAATTACAATTATTTTTGACATTTTAAAAGTCCCTTGGACATTAAGAAGTTTTACTTCTTAGATAAAAGAAATTGCTTAGTAGTGCTTATAAATTTTTCTAACTTTTCTGCATACTCTTTCAGCTTCTCTAAATTAATATTTACCTCCTCTCCGCGGTAAAAAACTTTCAGGGCGACATTTTTTCTGAACTCGCCAATTCTTTCTGTTCTCAGTTCTTTTATCTTTCTGAACATTTCATACATTTCAATGATATCGAGAAAATTTTTGTCTTTTTTGAATAATTTTTTTACAGAATCAATTTTGCCTACAGGATTTGAAGGAATAGAAGAAATTTTTTTTTGTTTTTTTGCCTGTTTAAGAATTGACTCGATGCTTGTTTCAATCATACGCTTCCATCTTAGAATAAGATTTATAATTACGTCGCAGGTTTTTGTATATTTCAAGCTAACATAGAGAAGATGGTCTGCACTTATTTTTTCCTGAATTATATCCTCCATTTTAGAACTATCTTTTACTAGGATAAAGGGGTTTTTATATTTATCTTAAAATTAAGACCCAAACATTTTTTTTGCTTTTGACAAAACTCCTTTTGCCATTGTGATAAATTTTTTTGTTTTTTCAATTGTTAAAAAATGAGGATGAAAACTATTAGACATAATTACTATTTTTTCTTCCCTTACAAATTCCATTGGACTCTGTTTGTGTGCTTCTGCAAGTTGAAATAATTCCTTAATTAAATTAGTATCTTCTTCAGTGATTTTATACCGAGGAGCACATTTTTCCATAAATGTCCTGAGATTTTCTCGTGGCTCCTGATAGAGTTTTATTCTTTTGTAAAGATATTCATACTGCAAGATGGCATTTATACAGCTCGCCACTGCTGTTTTCATTTCAATTGTAATTTTAAGAAGAAGTCGTTTGTCTTTCACAATAGGGAATGTGACATAAATTAAATGGTCGAGAGTTCTAATGATTTTTTCAGCATCCTGTAGATATTGCAGGGATTTTTCCATAAAATTAGAGATATTTTAAATTCATATAAATTGTGGTAATAGAATATTATATAGAGTTAAAAATTTTTATTCTTTATCTTCACTCAACTCTAAAATCGCCTCAGCCAAGTCCCCTGTTTTTTCCAGTGCCTCGCGGGCTTGTTTTTCAGTGCAACCTGTTTTTTCAGTGATTGTCCGCACATCTTCTTCTGAAAATCCTGCTGATTCCTCTTGCACATCTCCTGAAATCTGAAAACTTTCCTGCCCCTGCATGCTGATTTTTGTTACAGAAGGATTTTCAATAATTATTCTGCTGTTGTCTGTCTTCTCAATTATAACTCTTTCAGCAGGAATCTCCTGATTTGAAATCCCCATTTGCTTCATCAACGCCTGCATTTTTTTTGGATTCATTCCGCCGAACATTTTATTTGAAAATTATCCCAAGAGAAACCCTGAAAATTATTATTAAAAATATAAATACAATTACATGTATCGGTTTTAAATTGAAAATACTCGAGTATTCCTCTTGAAATCTTGTCAGCCCCCCGAATCCAGCAGGCATGTTGATTTTATTTTCAGCCATATTTATTTTAAATACAGATAGTTTTTAAAAGTTTCTTGGTTTGATTTTGATATGGCTGGAGAGAATTTTGATTTTAAGCAAATAGAGGAAAAGTGGAAAAAATTTTGGGAGAAGGAAAATATATATAAATTTGACTCAAAAAGCAGGAAAAAAATTTTTTCAGTTGACACTCCTCCACCAACAGTTTCAGGGGAAATGCACATTGGGCATGCATGTTCTTATGCTCAGCAGGATTTTATTATCAGATTTATGAGAATGAAAGGATTTAATGTATTTTACCCTTTTGGAACAGATGACAACGGACTCCCAACTGAAAGGCTCGTGGAGAAGAGAAAAAAAATTTCTTCAAAAGAAATGTCAAGAGAGAAATTCATTAAAGTCTGCATGAATTTTTTAAAAGACGAATTGCCGGATTTTATCCAAGACTGGAAAAATATCGGGATAAGCTGCGATTGGGGTATTTATTACTCAACAATTGACAAACACTCAAGGAGAATTTCCCAGTGGAGTTTTTTAGATTTATATAAGAAAAAAAGAATGGAGAGGAGAGATGCTCCTGCTATGTGGTGCCCTGAATGCAGAACAGGAGTCGCACAGGTTGAAGTTGAAGATAAAGAAATTCCTTCTTCATTTGTTGATGTTAAATTAAATGCTGAAGGAGAAGAAATAATTATTTCTACTACACGCCCTGAATTATTCCCTGCCAGCGTCGCTGTTTTTTATCATCCTGAAGATAAGAGATATGAGCATCTTAAAGGGAAAAAAGCAAAAATACCTCTGTTTGACATTGAAGTCCCGATTATTGAGGATAAAAGAGCTAGTCCTGAAAAGGGGACAGGTATTGCATACTGCGCAACCTTCGGAGACCAGACAGACATGGAATGGCAGAAAGCATATAATCTTCCTATTAAAGAAGCGATTTCCAAGGAAGGGAAAATGACTTCTATTGCAGGAAAATACAAAGGGATGGATGTTAAAGACGCGAGAGAAGAAATTATAAAAGATTTAAAGAAGCAGGGATTTTTAGTCAAGCAGGAGAAAATAAATCATGTTGTTAATGTTCATGAAAGGTGCGGAACTGAAATTGAATTTGTTAAAAGCAAGCAGTGGTTTTTGAGGTACCTTGATTTGAAAAAAGAGATGATTAAATGGGGGAGTAAACTGAAATGGTATCCTGAATTTATGAAGCACAGATATAACAGCTGGGTGAAAGGACTGCAGTGGGATTGGTTGGTTTCTAACCAGAGGCATTTTGGAGTTTCGTTTCCTGTTTGGTACTGCAAAAACTGCGAAGAAATTATAGTCGCTGATGAAAAGGATTTGCCTATTGACCCCTCTGAAGATAAACCCTCAATTAAAGAATGTCCTAAATGCAAATGCAGGGAATTCGTTCCAGAAAAAGATGTCCTAAATACTTGGTTCACTTCTTCAATGACTCCGCAGATAACAACTTATTTAATGTCAAAAGATGCTCAAAAAAAATTATTTCCTATGAGTCTAAGACCACAAGCGCATGAGATTATCTCATTCTGGTTGTTTAATACTGTTGTGAAATCTCAGCTTCATTTTAAAAAAAACCCCTGGAAGGATGTTGTAATTTCTGGTTTTGTTACACTCAAAGGAGAGAAGATGTCAAAATCAAAAGGGAATATTATAAGACCGCAGGAGGTTATGGAAAAATACGGTGCTGATGCAATAAGATTCTGGGCAGCGTCGTCGAAACTCGGCAAAGATTTTGATTATCAAGAGAAAGATGTTGTCACAGGAAAAAAATTCATCACAAAAATTTCAAATGCATCTAAATTTGTTTTTATGAATTTGAAAGACTGGAATGGGAAAAAGCCAGATAAGCTAGAGAAAATTGATGAATTGTTTTTGAAAAGATTAGATGTTCTAGTTAAAAATGTAACTTATAGATTTGAAAGATATGAATACTCCAATGCAAAATCTGAAGTTGAAGATTTTTTCTGGAAAGTATTTTGCGATAATTATCTGGAGATTGTTAAAAAAAGAATTTACAATGAAAAAGGAAATAAAAAGAAGTCTGCTCAATATACACTCTATCATTCGCTATTGACAATTTTAAAATTAATTGCTCCAATTACCCCATTTATTACAGAAGAGATTTATCAGAATTATTTTAGAGAATATGAAAAAGAAAAGAGCATTCATATTTCTAACTGGCCAAAAATTGAGGATTTAGAAAAAGAAAAATATGACAGGACATTTATGATTTTAATAGATATAATTGCGAGAATAAGAGCTGAAAAAACAAAAGCAAAAAAACCAATGAATTCCGAAATTGTTTTGACTCTTGACAAAAAAGACAAAGAAAAAATTAAAGAGATTTTAGATGATTTGAAAAGTGTTGTGAATGCGAAGGAGATTAAAGAGGGGAAATTTAAAGTGGAGTTTGTTAAATGTATTTTTTAGTATAGATTTATTTTTAAAGATTGAATTGTAAAGATGTTAATGGAAGATGGTTTTCTTACTATTGATGAAGCGAGAGATCTTGTAGAATATATAGATAAAGAAGGCATTGTTAGTTCAACTCAAGATATTTTAGATTCAGATGTAATTCCAATATTAAAAGAATTAGTTGTATAAAATGGCAAAAAGCTTAGTTTCAAAACTTTCAAAAGACGAAGAACAATTGAGAAGATTTCAATTGCAATGTATTTCTCCTGATGATGCTAAGTATGGAAAAACATCCAGACTATTAAGTAAATATTTGAGTGCTGAAGCAGAATGGGGAGCTTGTGCTTATGTTCAGAGAACTCTGCTTGAAACACGTATCGCTTTTGGAAAAGCTGAACAAATTGATTTAGATAAAATTGATAAGGCGTTAGAATTATTTGATCCTTTGAATGTAACTTTGCTTGAAGAAAATTCCCAAAAAGAAGGGGGTACAAGACATGATCAACTTGCAGTAATTAAAGAGATGGGAAATGAAGAGTTATTACATCCTGGGACTACTTCTTATGATATTTTAGATACTGCAAGAAGTTATTTGTTTAAGGGAGCTTGGAAGGAAGTTATCAGGCCAGAGATTATAAGAGCAATTAGAAAATTTAGTGATATGGCTGAGAGATTTGTTGAAGCTGATGAAAGGGCTTTGGAAAATGGAAAAAGAATGCCTTATCTTCAAAAAGGTAGGACGCACTTACAAGATACTTCTCCTGTGCCTTTTGGTGTTACTTTAGCTGGTTATGCAGAAAGATTAGCTAGTAGAGTTGAAAGGTGTGATTTTTATTTTAATGATTTACGTGGGAAAATTTCTGGAATTGTTGGAACTGGGGCAAGTATTGATATGGTGATTTGTGAAGGAGAGTCTTTGAATTTTGAATTAACTGCATTAAATAAATTGGATTTGAAACCTGATATTGCAGCCACACAGGTTGTTCAAAAAGAAAGATTGGCTGATGTTGGACATGGGCTGACTTCTTTGATGTTTGTTTTAAGGGATTTTGCTAATGATATGAGGATACTTTATTCGTCGGCAATTGGAGAAGTTACTTCAAGAGACAATGCTGAAAGACTTGGAGGAAGTAGTGCTGATGCAACGAAAAATAATCCGATTGAATATGAGAATCTCAGAGGAAAAGCTATTATCGTTGGGAGTGGAATGCCAATTTTATATGATATGATTGTTTCTGATTTACAAAGAGATTTAAGTAGTTCTGTTGAAGCAAGATATCAACCTCAACAAATGATGGTTCAGACTTATGAAGCTTTTTTTAGATTAAATAAATCTTTAGACCAACTTTTTGTTAATGAAGATAAAATGGCTGAGAACTTAGAAAATGTAAGAAAAAATCCAAGTGAGGCGATGGTTGCAATTTTAAGAGGAGAAAAATGGGTTCATTCAAATTATGGTGTTGGACATGACTTTGTCAAAGAAATTGGAAAGATAGCAAAGAAAAATGATAAACCTTTACTCGCTGTTGCTTTAGAAGATTTGGAATTTAGAAATTTTTATGAAAAATTACCTGATAATAAAAAAGATATTCTTGCTGGAAAATTAGAGAAATATGTTGGTTCTGCATTTCAAAGAGCTAGGAAGAATATTTCTTATGCTAAATCAATTTAATAACCAAATTTTAAAAACTCTCTTTCTCTTTCTTAATCATGCCTACAACAAAAGACGAATTGGAAGATATTTTAGAAGAGCTTAAACAGCATCGCGGACGGCACACAGAGCTGATTAGTGTTTTAATACCTGCAGATTATGATGTTAATTCTGTGCAGAGGCAGCTGGAGGCAGAAAAATCTACTGCGAAAAACATTAAATCAACTTCTACTAGGAAAAATGTTATTGATGCACTTGAAAAAATTGTTAGGTATTTGAAGACATTGAAGCAGACTCCTAAAAACGGGCTTGCGATTTATTCTGGGAATGTTTCAAAAGTCGAGGGGCAGGATGATCTGCAGTTGTGGGTTATTGAACCTCCTATGCAGTTGAAAACAAGATTATACCGGTGTGACAAGGAGTTTGTCGTTGAACCATTGGAAAATATGCTTGAAGTTGAAGAAGTCTTCGGACTTTTAGTTATGGACAGAAAAGAAGCAACAATCGGATTGCTTGAAGGAAAGCGAATAGAAGTTCTGCAGAAAATGACATCTGGGATTCCTTCAAAGGTTCGGGCAGGGGGTCAAAGTAGTCAGCGTTTTCACAGAATTACAGAAGGGATGACTAAAGAGTTTTATAAAAGAGTAGCAGAAGAAATGAAGAAGATTTTTTTTGATATGCCAAAGCTTAAAGGAATTTTAATTGGAGGGCCCATTCCAACAAAAGATGAATTTATAGACGGAGAATATTTAGCAACTAAACTTAGAGAAAAAATAATCGGAAGAGTTGATATCGGCGACTCTGATGAATCTGGTTTGCACGAACTTGTGGAAAAATCCTATGAAATCTTAGCAGATCAGGAAATGATGCAGGAGAAAAAACTTCTTGAGAAGTTTTTTCAGACACTCGGGGAAAAGCCAGAACTAACTGCATTGAAAGAGCCAGCGACGAGAAAAGCACTTGGATATGGAGCTGTTGATATTCTGATTCTATCCAAGGAGCTTGATAAAAAAACATTAAAAGAATTTAAAAAATTAGCAGAAAACATCGGCTCCAAAGTCGAAGTTGTTTCAGTAGAGACAGAAGAAGGACAGCAATTCTGGAATCTTAGTGGAATTGGTGCAATTCTTAGATATAAAATTTAACTTTTTTGACTAAATTTGTTTTATATAAGTAATGCTTTTAAACAAGAGAAACTATTTTGAATATGGTTACTGCTAAAACTTTTGATGAGATTGACAGAGAGAAGGAAAAAGAAGGGATGAAAAAATTAGAGGCGATTTTTTTTGTTTCAGGCAGGTTTCTTTCAATGCAGGAACTTGTTTCTCTAAGTGATTTAAACCCTATGTTAATAAATGAATTTATTGAGAAGCTTAAAGAAAAATATAGTCAAGATGATTTTTCAATTCAAATTATTGAAAAAAATAACATGTGGAAGATGGATGTTAAGCCAGAGTTTTCTGATATCATTAATAAACTAGCGACTGGAAGTGCAGAATTCTCAAAAGCAGAGCAGGAAACACTCGCGATTATTGCATATAAACAACCAATTAAGCAGTCAGTAATAATTAAAATAAGGGGGAATAAAGCCTACGAACACATAAAAAAATTTTCTGATTTGGAATTGATAAAAAAGAAAAAAGTCGGGCACACACAGGAAATCACTTTAAGTGATGATTTTTATAATTATTTCGGAGTGGAAGGGAAAAATTTAGCACAAGAATCTTTAAGTAGTAAAAATTTTAACCAGTAAAATGGAAGCTCTCTCAGTTGTTTATCTTGGATATATATTTGTGTCAATTTATTTTTTGTCTTTGTTTTTACTGCTATACTCTAAAAACAAAAAAAATCTTTTTGATTTTCCAAGAACAAACCGCAAATACAGCATTTCAGTAATAGTTCCTGCTTTCAATGAAGAGAATACTGTTGAAAATACAGTAAATTCTATTTTAAATATAGATTATCCTTATTTGAAAGAGATTCTTGTTGTTGACGACGGAAGCACTGACAAGACATGGGAGATTATTCAGAGATTAGCCAAGGAAAACAAAATTGTCAAAGCATTTACTAAAAAGAATGAAGGAAGCAAGGCAGGGCCATTGAACTTTGCTCTTAAAAAAGTAAAGAGTGACTTAGTGGTTGTTGTCGACGCTGACTCTTATCCTGCAAAGGATTCTTTTAAGAAGATGGTTGGGTTTTTTGATGATGAAAAAGTGGGTGCTGTTACTTGTTTTTTTGTTCCGAAAAACAGCAAAACCTTTTTTGAAAAATTGCAGACAATTGAATATTGTATTATAGCTTTTACAAGAAAACTTCTGGATTATGTTGATGCTATTTATGTCACACCAGGACCGACTGCTATGTATAAGACATCTTATTTGAAGAAAATTGGTGGATTTGATATGGAAAACATGACAGAAGATATTGAGGCAACTTGGCATCTTGCTCATGAAGGTTACAGTAGGAGAATGTGTTTAGATACTCATGCAACAACAACAGTTCCATCTAAATTTAAAAACTGGTATCGCCAGCGACGCAGGTGGAACATTGGAGGACTGCAGTGCATTTCAAAATATAAATCCTGTTTTCTAAAAAAAGGGATGCTCGGCTTTTTCATACTTCCTTTTTTTGTTCTTCAGTTATTTTTAGGGCTTGTTGGCTTGAGTATTTTTGTTTATCTAGTAACAACGAGAATTTTGACAAATTATCTTTTTACAAAGTACTCTATTGAGGTTGGAACACCCCTCATTACAATGAATGACTTTTTTGTGACTCCAAGTTTTCTTAATTATCTTGGAATTATTCTTTTTGTTTTCGGGGGTTTGTTTTCAATATTAGTTTTATCTGTGATGAAATCAGAGATATTAAAAAAGCAAAATATTTTTAATATCTTCTTTTACTTAATTGTATATCTATCAATATATCCTTTTATCATGATATCTGCAATATATCATTTTACTAAAAAAAAGAAAAAATGGAGATAAAATGGCTGGAAATCAAAAATGGTTTTTTTTGTATGCTCTAATTGTAACTTTTGTTGTGTTTAATCTTGGTATTTTTATGGGCTATATGCTGGAGTCGTCGAGGATTGACAGGATAAATAAAATGTATCTTGAATCAGAGATGGAACTGCTGGATCAGAGAATCCAAAAAGAGGCTATGGATATTATTGAGCTTAACTGCGATATGCTTATTAAAGAAAATATTGATTTTGCAGACAGAATTTTTGAAGAGGCGATGAAGATACAGGAAATTGAAGATGCCAACCGGCTGACAGAAGAAGTAGATTTTCAGCATAAGAGATATGATCTGCTAAGAACTTTGTTTTGGATTAACAGTATAAGGATAAGGGAAAAATGCGACGCTGATTATAATAATATAGTTTATTTTTATAAATACAACAACCCTTCTGTGGAGCAGAAAGCAAAGCAGAGATTTTTTTCAAATCTTCTTTTTGAACTTAAAAAAGAAAAGGGAGATAGCATAATGCTGATTCCTATTGCTGCTGACAATAACCTTCCTTCTATTAATTTGCTTTTAGATAAATATGAAATTAAAGAGCTTCCTGTTATTCTTATTGACGAGAATGTGAAGGTAACAGGTCTTCAAAGCAAAGAGGATATAGAAAAACATCTAAAATAATTTATTCTTTTCACCACCATAGTCTTAAAAAAGAGGAGTTTCCCATTTATTTAATGGAATGTAATTTTTGTGGTGCGTCTGGAGAGAGAGCGAAGCTGTTTGATGTTATTTCTGATTCTGGAATTGTAAAAGCATGCGAGAAGTGTGTTGTTAAAGAAGGGCTACCGGTTATCAGAAAACAAGAGCCATTTTATTTTAAAGAAGCTGAAAAAAAGCAGACTGTTTATGAGAGGCTCTCACGTTCTGCTGGATTTGATAGAGAAAAATCTGAAGTAAAACCAGAACCTGATTCAAATTTGAGGAAAATTGTGGAGAAAAATTATAAGGAAAAACAAAAGACAGTCAAGCCTAAAAATCTTGTAGATAATTTTCACTGGATTATTATGAGAGTTCGCAGAGCGAAAAAACTGACGCAGAAACAGCTTGCTGAAAATATTGGGGAGCCTGAAATTGCAGTTAAACTTGCAGAGCAGGGAATTCTTCCTGAAAATTATTTTGGCTTTGTAAATAAAATTGAAAATGCATTGGGCATAAATATCTTCAAGAAAGATTCTTCTCCTGAAAAGCCAAAAGAGATTATCTTTGACAGAAAAAATAAAGAGTATGTTACTATTGGGGATTTGAAGGGGATGAAAAAATCAGAGGAAATAGCAGAACAGCAAGGGCATGATTTTGAGGAAGAAGAAATTGAAGATTTTGACAAAACTCCTGAAGAAATAGAGAGTAATATAGGGAAAAAAAGGAAAAGAAGATTTATGGATTTCTTCAGATAACAAACATAATCTTTATAAACTAATTTACAGATTTTTTATTATGAAGATAAATATTCTGAAAAGCTCCAAGGATGAGATTGAAATAGAATTTGAAAACCTGACTATTGCTGAGATATTAAGGGTGTATTTGAATAAAGATTCTGCTGTAACTTTTGCAGCATGGAAAAGAGAGCATACAACTAAGAACCCTGTTTTGAGAGTTGAGACAAAGAATAAAACAGCTTTAAAGGCAGTCAAGGATGCTGTTTCTGCTGTTGAAAAAGATTTAGATAAAATCGCGACTGATTTTAAGAAGATGAAATAAGATAATAATACTTATTAATTCTAAAATTTTATTTTTACCATGACAAACAGAATTTCTGCAGGCAGTTTTGACCTGAACAAATGGCTGGAAGGTGGTTATGAAAAAGGAGTTATTACTATGATAGCAGGTCCGCCTGGGAGCGGAAAAACTAATTTTGTTATTTCAGCGTCGTGCAGTCAGGGAAAAAAAGGGAAGAAGGTAATTTTTATTGATACAGAAGGGGGTTTTTCTGTTGAGAGAGTCAAGCAAATAGCAGGAGATTCTTCTGAAGAAATTCTTAAGAATATTTTTTTAATGGAGCCAACATGTTTTGAAGAGCAGAAAAAATGTTTTTTGAATCTCCTAGGAAAGATAAAAAAAGAGCATATTAATTTAATTGTTATTGACGGAATGGCTATGCTTTATCGCCTTGAACTTGGAGATGCTGTAAAGATAAAAAGTGAGGAAAAAATCAAAGAGGTTAATAGAGAAGTTGCAAAGCAGATGAGAGCTCTTGCAGAAATCTCCAGAAAACAGGGAATTCCAATTATCATCACTAATCAAGTTTATTCAAAAGGTTTTTTATCAGAAGAAGAATGGAAAAAAGGAGCAGAAAGAGAGACAAATATTGTCGGCGGGGATTTGTTCAAATACTGGAGCAAGTGCATTATTGAGCTAAAAAATGAAAAAGGAAAAAGAAAAGCAATTTTGTTGAAGCACAGAAATATTTCTGAAAGAGAGCTTAATTTTGAAATCAAGGAAAAGGGAATTTTCAAGAGAGGGTGGATTTAAATGTATTTTGCAGGGAAATAATTTTTATAAATTAAATTATTAGAATATTTTATGGAAGAGTATAATACATTATCTCAAATTTGCTCGTCTTATAAATATGTTCTTATAGATACATGCAGTATAAGCGGTTGTTATGAAAAAGATTTGCCTCCTTCAAAAAATATGCAATTTGCCCTTTACATAAAAAAAGAGATGCTTGATGGTAGCAGATTACTTGCTACAAAAGGGGTTCTTGGAGAAATTAAAAATATTAACTCTAGGAAAAACATTAGATATGAGGAAAATTCTTTTAGAAAATTTGCTTATGTTATGACTGGAATTAGAGAATATTTTATTCAGAATAGTAGAATTATTAGTCTAAACAATTCAAAAGAATATAAATCACATAGAAAAAGACTTCGCAATCATGTTCTTTTTTCAGAAGCAAGTGAGAATGATTTTACTTTTTTTTTAACTGGATATATCTTGTTTAAAAGAAAAAATAAAGTCGCATTAATCAGCAATGATAACCATATTCTTATTCCGTGGATGCAGTTTAATTCAAACAGCTGGATAGAACCAGAAAGATTTAAGGCATTTAAAAGAGTAGGAATTAATGATTATTTGTCTGCATTAGGATGATAGTTTTATTCATCTCCTTGCTCTTTTTTGTATTTTTCAACTCTTTCTTTATTTGTCGGACATCCAGAATTAAAACAGAAAATCCATGGTTTCTTCCCTTTTGATAATCGCATCATCATTGGAAAACCGCACTGTTCGCAGATTTTTCCTGCTCTTTTAATTACCCCGTTCGGCGGGAGTGAATATGTATTCTTGCAGTCAGGATATGCGTCGCAGGCAATAAAATTTCTGCGGGTTTTTTTAGAGTAAGTTATCTTCAAATTTCCTTTTTTGCATAGAGGGCATGTCATAATAATATTTTCTAATCTCTCCTGTTCTCTTAATTCATCTGTTGCTTCAATAAGTTCTTTTCCTATTTCTTTTTCTTTTTTCTCAAAATGTTTTGCAATTTCTGTAATTGTTCTTTTTGCCTTTTCTATTATGTTCTGTTTCTTTTCTTCAAGAGATTTTTTTGTTCCTATTAGCGATTCCATTTCTTTTTCAAAATCCCTTGTCAATTTCTCGTCGATGATTATTGGAGAGTGTTTTTCCATTATTGAAATCATAGAAATTCCCAAAGGTGTTGCTTCAATGCTCTTTTCTTTGACGTATCCTCTGTCATAAAGAGTTTCAAGAATAGAAGCTCTTGTTGCTTTTGTTCCGAGGTTTCTTTTTTCAAGTTCTGAAATTATTGATGCTTGAGAATATCTCCTAGGGGGCTGTGTTTCCTTCTGCTCTTTTCTAAGATTGATTATTTTAATCTCCCCATTTACATCAGGGATTTCCTTCTCATCTATCTTTATTGGATAAATCTCCATCCATGCTTTTTTTCTGATTGAAGCTCCTTTTATTGAAAATTTCAAATTTTCAACTGTTGCAGTTATTTTTTTATTGTCAATCACAGCATCTTCGCAGAATAAAGACAAAAATCTTTTTGCAATTAAACTATAAATTTTTTCTTCATATCCCGATAATATCTGCTTGTTTCCTGTGGGATAAATAGACGGGTGAGCAGGGTCTGATTTTTTTCCTTCAATTGGTTTTTCTCTTTTCATTAAATGTTCGGAATTATATTCTCTTGCTATTTTTTTCAGAATTTCTTTATAGCCGATTGATTCTGGAATTTTCTGACTTGAAGTTCTTGGATAAGAAATCAGTCCTGAAAGATAAAGAGATTGTGCAGTTTTTAATGTATTCATAGGACTTATCCCATAAATTCTGTAAGCTTCTGTCTGAAGATTTGTAAGATTAAAAGGAGAGTTTGGGGGGATTTTCTCCTCGCGTTTTATTGTTTCTGCTACAGCTGTTTTGCCGGTTAAATCTTCAAATTTTTTTAATTCTCCTTTGTTAAAAAGATCTTTGTTGTGCTTTAGCTCTATTTTGTGGGAATTTTTTACAGTTATGAAAACCTGCCAGTACGGGCTTGGTTTGAATTTTTGAATTTCTCTTTCTTTTTTTACAATCAGGTTTAAAGCAGGACCTTGTACTCTTCCTATCGACATGATTTTGAATCTGCCTGTTGTCTTTATTGCGTTCATCAGTGCCCTTGAGAAATTTATGCCGTAAAACCAATCAAGGTAATGCCGTGTTTCCCCTGCAATTGCCTGCCCCCAGTTGATGGTCGCAGATTTATTTTCATAGGAGTTATTCAGTTCTTTTTCTGTAAGAGTTGAGAATTTCATTCTGTTTGCATCTTTCTGCCCGCAAATAAATCTTATTATATTAAATCCAATTAATTCTCCTTCGACATCATAATCTGTTGCTACTGTTATACTTCCTGCGTTTTTTGCAAGTTTTAAAATTGCATCATAATATTTTTTTGAAAAATCATTTTTCATAGCAAGGTAATTTGGAACCCATTTTATATCGAAGACAGGAATCTTAGATCCAGTTGAATTCTGTTTTAATGTGAAAAGATGCCCGACTGCACAACTGACGATAATTTTCTTCTTCTCCCTCTCAACTTCATAATATGGTATTCTGGACAAATTTTTTTTTGTTATCTTTCCCAAGGCGTCTGCTATTTTCACTGCTGCCTGCGGTTTTTCAGTTATTATCAGTTCATAGCTATCTTTTTTCAGACTTATTTTCGGAGGAGAGAAATCTATTTTTTTTGTAGGCGTTTTTTTCCTTTTACTATATTTTCTTCTAACTGCTATCTTTCCCTCTTTTTTTTCAACAATGTTTGTTTCTGGTTTTTTGTAGAATTTTTCAACAACAGCGACTGGTTTTCCAGGAATTGGTGCTTTTACTAGTTTTTCAACAGTGTATTTTAAATTATCTTCATCAATAGGAAAATAATCTTCTGCCAGTTTTTCTTCTTTTGTTTTTTTTAATTTGCGGGGCATCTTCTTTATAGGAATTTATTTTAAATAGTTTTTAAAAGTTGGTGATTTTTATTTCTAGAAATATTTATTTTTGAGAGAGGTAAATCTTTAAAATGTGAGATATTCTTATTCAATAAGTTTGATATTTCTGATTTAGACCTCAAAAATTTTCGGGCTTCTTGAAACATTTATGACTCTTGTTTTTCCTATTTTTTCCTCAATTCCTCCTGCTTCATGGATATGTGCATGAATAAGAAAATCAGGCTTAAATTCTTTTATAGCGTCTCTGACTGCTTTTGAACCAGCAAAACCTGAAAATTCAGATCTGCTTCTAGCAGGGTGCATGTGAGTAATCATTATTTTCTTTTTTTTATTTTTTATGTTTTCATGCCCTTTTTTTAAAAGCGAGAAAATTTCTTTTTCTTTTATTGTGTTTATCCCTATATCCCCTCCGCCTGCTCCGAAGATTCCAATATCATTTTTTATGAAAGAATATCCATGGATATTTTTTGAAGGAGAATACATTTCCGCAAGGAAGTCCGCTGTTGCAATAGATTCATGGTTTCCAGGAATTAATAATACTTGTTTTTTTAATTTCATAAACGGACCGATAAGATTCTTAACAGAATCTTCAGCAAAAGTTAAGTCACCAGCAAGTATGACTATATCCACATTTTCTTTTTTTGCTTTTCCTGCAAGTTTCTTTACCAATCCCGTATCTCCATGGACATCCCCTATAGCAAGAATTTTTATTTTTTTCTCCATGAAAATTATATGTTTTTTTAGTTAATAAATTTAATTTATTCTTGAATAAAGTCAAAACACAAAGAAATTTTAAGTGTCTATTTTCACTACTATTGCTGTGTTAAAATATATATTGCAAAACATTTAAAAGGAAACTCCTATCTGAATATATACATTAAACTATATACATCCAAGATGAAAGATAATTTTGACATCTTTTTCAGAAGAAAGCCGGCGTTGATGCTAGTCTCTTTGAAAAAAAGTATAAGGATGAGGTATGGTAGTATTTTGGCTAAAGAAGTGGATTGCACTTACAGCCATGCAGTGAAGATTTTGCAGACATTGCAGGATTTGAAATTGGTTGACTTTGAAAAAAAGGGGCGAATAAAATTAATTAAGTTGACCAAAAAAGGAAGATTAGTAGCAGATGCAATAGAGAATATACATGATTTAGTTAAATAGTTCTACTACCGCCCCAGAATTGGTTATTTTACTTAGTTGGAAATATAATTCTTAGACATTACAATTAATATAGAAGAGATTTACAATTAGATGAAACTTTTTAGATAAAAATCAGCATTTATCTTTTCTTTTTCCTTTCGTATCTGCGCCATGCAGAGGCAACTGCTTTTGATTTTCTCTCCAGCCTTCTTAAGATAGATCTTCTAAGAACTGTGCTTTTCACAATTCTCTTCTTTTTGTAAAAATCTACTACAGAATCGCCGACTTCTTTTATAAGCCTCTGGATTTTCGCCCGAGGCAATTTTGCTTCTTTTGCAGCAGATTTTATAGCGTTTCTAATCTTAGAAGGATTAAACGCTTGCCTTTTTCCGCCTCTTTTTATAACTTGTGTCATATTATATTTAATTAAAAAAGATATATAAATTTTTCTGAATTGACTTTAATATATTTTAAATCTAAAAAAATAAATTCATGGCCCCGATGGGATTTGAACCCACGACACCCAGATTTCCCTATATGATTAAGAGTCTGGTGCTCTAACCAAGCTGAGCTACGGAGCCTTATAATGTCAAATTTGTGAGACATTATTAATTTATGCTCAATTGGTTTTTGAACCAACATCGATTGGAAACTTAACCAAGCTGAGCTACGGAGCCTTATAATGTCGAATTTATTAGGTTGTGATGTGATTCTGTGTAAAATCTCAGGATTTGAAATTCAATTGTTCTTAAGTTTTTCAAACCCATCAGAGTTTTCAGTTCTGAAAATGAGCCTGCACGGATTTGAACCGTGGACCCCTGCCTTTCTGAATAAGCTTTAACTTATCAGAGCAGTGCTCTAACCTGGCTGAGCTACAGGCTCCTTTAGTGTTGGATAAAACGAAACACTATTACTTTAAATCATTATTTAATTTATAAAAGTTATTATAATAATTTCAGGAAAATTTAAAAACCAGATTTTAATAAAACTAATATGACAAAAGGATTATATCATTATTTAAGAGAAGCATGGAAAAAACCAGACAAAAAAACACTTCGAGAAAGAATGATAGAATGGAGAGCTTCTCCTGTTGCAACTAAAGTTGAAAAACCATTAAGAATTGACAGAGCAAGAGCACTTGGATATAAAGACAAAAAAGGTTTTATAATAATAAGAGTAAGAGTAAAACGCGGAGGGCACAAGCGTCCTCGTCCGAATAAAAAAAGAAGAAGTAAAAGACTGCACACAAGAAAAAATCTGAAGATGAATTATAGGTGGATTGCAGAGCAGAGAGTTGCAAGGAAATACAAAAATCTTGAAGTTTTAAATTCATATTTAATTGGAAAAGATGGCATTAATTATTTTTATGAAGTAATTTGTGTTGACCCTGAAAAACCAGAAATAAAAAATGATAAAACAATAAGCTGGATTTGCGAACCTCAGAATAAAAAAAGAGTTTTCAGGGGAAGAACAAGTGCAGGAAAAAAATCTCGTGGATTAAGAAACAAATCACCAACGAATAAATCACGCCCTTCTGTAAGAGCTGGTGGACGAAAAGGGAAGTAATTTATACCAAATAAATTTTATATTGTAGGATGAAATTAAAAGGAAGTGAGACAGAAAAGAATTTACTGAAATCATTTGCTGGTGAGAGCCAAGCACGAATGCGTTATACTTATTTCGCGTCTGTTGCAAAAAAAGAAGGTTATGAACAAATATGTGGAATATTTACAGAAACAGCAGATAATGAAAAAGAGCATGCAAAAGTTTTTTTCAAATATTTATATGAATCAAGTGGAGAACTTGTTGAGATAAAAGCTTCTTATCCTGCTGGAAAAATCAGGACAACAAAGGAAAATTTGCTCTCTGCAGCAAATGGTGAAAGGGAAGAATGGGGAGAATTATATCCTGAATTTGAAAAAATAGCAAGAGGAGAAGGGTTCAAAGAGATAGCAGATTCATTTAAAGAAATTGCAGAAGTTGAAGAGCAACATGAAAAAAGATACAGAAAACTTTTGAAAAATATAGAGGACAAAAAAGTATTTGAAAAAAATGAAACTGTAAAATGGAAATGCAGAAACTGCGGTTATGTCCAAGATGGAAAATCAGCTCCGAAAATCTGCCCTGCCTGCAAGCATCCTCAAGGTTATTATGAAATTTTAGCAGAGAATTATTAATTATTCAGAATTAATAAGAATAATCTTAAAAACATCTTTTTCTTGATAAATGAATGAGGTATCAAAAACTTGCAGAAATCTATGAAGAATTAAGCTCTACTACAAAACGTCTTGAAAAAATAAAAATTCTTTCAAAGTTTTTAGAGCACATTAGTCAAGAAGATAAAGATATATTATATTTGCTATTGGGAAAAATCTATCCTGAATATGACGAAAGAAGAATTGGAATAAGCAATCAACTCGCGATAAAAGCAATTTCAAAATCCACAGGAGACCGTGAAGAGAAAGTTAAATCTGAATGGAAAACCATCGGAGACTTGGGGGAAGTAGCAGAAAAGCTGACAAGAAAAAAAAGCCAGTCAACATTAAAGACGCATGTTTTAGAAACAAAAAAAGTTTTGGAAAATCTCCGCAAACTGCCTGAATTAGAAGGCAAAGGAACTGTAAGTAAAAAAATTTCATTGATAACAGAACTCCTAACTTCTGCCTCGCCGTTAGAGGCAAAATACCTAGTTAGAAGTTTAATTGGAGATTTAAGAATTGGAGTTAAGGAGAGTACAATTAGAGAAGCTATGGCAAAGGCATTTTTTTCTGAAAAACAAAAAGAAGCTTCAGATAAAATTCAAAAAGCAATAGACAGTGCAAATGATTTAGCTGAAGTTTTTGAAAAAGTTAAGAAAGGCAAAATTGAAGAATTAAAAAAAATTCTTCTTCAAATAGGAAAGCCAATAAAAGTAATGCTTGCACAAAAAGTAAAAACAATCAAAGAAGGATTTGAAAAATTAGGAAAACCATGTGCAATAGAATATAAATATGACGGATTTAGATTGCTCATCCACAAACAAAAAGAAAAAATAATTTTATTTACAAGACGTCTTGAAAATGTAACAAAACAATTTCCAGAGGTTGTAGATTATATTAAAAAATATGTAAAAGGAGAGTCATTCATCCTTGATTCAGAAGCAGTCGGCTTTGACAAAAAAACAAAAGAATACAAACCTTTCCAGTATATAAGTCAGAGAATAAGAAGAAAACACAATATTGAAAAACTCCAGGAGGAGCTCCCAATAGAAATAAATGTTTTTGACATTCTCTACTACGACGGCAAATCCTTGCTTGACAAGACTTTTGAAGAAAGAACTAATTTAATAAAAAGAATAATAAAAAATCATCCTTGCAAAATTATACATGCAAAACAAATTATAACCAGCAACGAAAAAAAAGCAGAGGAGTTTTATAAAAAAGCACTAGAAAATAATCAAGAAGGAATTATGATGAAAAATCTCAGCTCTCCTTACAAGCCAGGAAGCAGAGTGGGGCATATGCTAAAAATAAAACCAGAGGAAAGAGACTTGGATTTAGTAATAACAGGTGCAGAATATGGAAAAGGAAAACGCTCTAGTTGGTTTTCAAGTTTTATACTTTCATGCAGAGGAAAAAGCAAAGGTGAGTATCTAGAAATAGGAAAAGTCGGAACAGGCATTAAAGAAAAATCAGAACAAGGAATATCATTTGACGAACTGACTAAAAAAATAACACCCTTAATAATAGAAGAAAGAGGGAAAGGAGTAAAAATAAAACCTGAAATTATCGTAGCTGTAACTTATCAGGAAATTCAAAAATCTCCTAACTACAATTCAGGATTTGCCCTGAGATTTCCAAGATTTACTGCACTGCGTCAGGACAAACCCCTTTCTGAAATAAACAGCATTGAAGAAATAAAAAAAGATTTTGAAAATCAAAAAAGAAATTACAGGTATGGGTAGAACATTTATAAATTTCTAATCCTGAATTAAATTATGAAAAAGATATATTTTTTAATTTTATCAATGGCGGTTTTCTCATTAAGTGTCTTATCTGCAGAGTGCACTCCTGACTGGACATGCACAGAATGGAGCCCGTGTATTGATGGAGAACAAATTAGAAGTTGTGTTGATTTAAACCTCTGCGGTGGTGATTCAGAAAAGCCAGAAGAAAAAAAAGACTGTGGTGTGTGTACCCCAGACTGGCAGTGTGAAGAATGGGTTCCTGAAGAATGCCCAAAAACAAAAATTCAGACGAGAAATTGCATAGACTCAAACAACTGCGGAACAAGCAAGGACCGCCCGATTGAAACAAAATTCTGCGAGATAGAAACAAATTTAGCATGGCTCTTTACTATCATAATTATTATTATAATTCTCCTGATAATCGTAGACATTTCTCTTATTATCTCTGCAACAAAAAAACCAAAGAAAACAGAAATTAAAAGGGAGAGAAAAGAAAATCAAGAAGTTTCAAAATATTAGTTCTAAAAACCTTTATAAATATAATTCATTATAAATAATATGGCAAAAGGTAAAAGCAATTACAAAATTCAAAATATTGTTGCAACTACTTCTTTAGGGAAGCCAGTCCCATTGACAAAACTCGCCAGAACACAGCCAAACACAGAATACAACCCTGAAACATTCCCAGGACTTGTTCTGAGGATTAAAGAGCCAAAATCTGCGGTTCTTGTTTTCTCTTCTGGAAATCTAGTATGTACAGGAACAAAATCAATTACACAAGTAAAACAGGTGATTAATGCAGTAATAAAACAATTAAAAAAAATCAATGTTAATATAAGCATAACTCCAAAAATCACGGTCCAGAACATCGTTGCATCAGGTTCAATTGACTTAAAATTAAATCTTAATTTCCTGGCATTGGAAATGCAGAACACAGAATATGAACCAGAGCAGTTTCCAGGCCTTGTCTACAAATTAATGAAGCCAAACGCTACTTTTCTTTTGTTCAGCAACGGAAAATTAGTCTGCACAGGAACTAAAAACAAACAGCAGCTTGAATTCAGCATGACTCAGCTCCTAAAAGATGTAAAAACAGCACTTAAAAATTACAAATAATCATTTTAAACTACTCAATACCCCACACAAATCTATAAAAATAAATATCTTCTTTAAAATATATGGATGGGGCAGAAGTTCAGAAAAAACCAAAACAAGAAGAATTAATTATAGAGGCAAAGAAATTTTTCGATTTTCACAAAAAAGAGCTCGGAGAATCTTTAAGAAAAGGGAAAAATGTAATTTATCTTGATTTTAGCAAAATTGCAGAATTTTCAAATATACTCTCAGAAGAAATTCTTACAAATCCAGAAGAAACAACAAGTTTAATTGAATCTGCAATAGAAGAATCTCCTCTTGTTGAAAATGCAAGAATACGGCTTTATAACCTGCCAAAAGATAAAGACGTAAAAATCAGAAACATCCGCTCAAGGCATTTGAATGAGATGATAGTAATAGAAGGAATTATAAGACAAGCATCAGATGTTCGTCCGCAGGTTGTTAATGCAAAATTTGAATGTCCAAGTTGCGGGACAATCATTTCTGTTCTTCAGATAGAAAAAAAATTTCGCGAACCTTCGCGGTGCTCTTGCGGAAGAAGAGGAGGATTTAAAATGATATCAAAAGAAATGGTGGACACTCAAAGATTAGTGGTAGAAGAATCTCCTGAATCTTTAACAGGAGGAGAACAACCGAAGAGGATAAACATATTTGTCAAAGAAGATTTAGTAGAGCCAAAGATGGAGGAGAAAACAACACCAGGAAGTAGAGTGAAAATTATAGGTACTCTCAAAGAAGTTCCTGTTCCACTCAGCACAGGCGGATTATCAACAAGATTTGAATTGGCGATAGAAGCAAATAACTTAATTCCATTAGAAGAAACATTTGAAGAATTAGACATTGGCGAAGAAGATGAAAGGCAGATTTTAGAATTATCAGAAGACCCGCAGATATTTGAAAAACTCGCAAAAAGCATTACTCCAAGTGTATGGGGTTATGAGGAGATAAAAAAATCACTTGTTCTTCAGTTGTTTTCAGGTGTTCAGAAAGTTCATTCTGACGGGCAGAAAAGCAGAGGAGATATTCATATTTTATTAATAGGAGACCCTGGTGTTGCGAAAAGTGTGACATTAAATTTCATGGCGAATATTTCTCCAAAAGGGCGCTATGTCGTCGGGAAATCTGCTTCTGGAGCAGGACTGACAGCAACAGTTGTAAGAGATGAGTATTTAAGAGGATGGAGCTTGGAGGCAGGTGCCATGGTTTTATCAAATAGAGGATTAGTCTGCATAGATGAACTGGAAAAAATGGACCCGCAGGACAGAAGTGCAATGCATGAAGCAATGGAACAGCAGACAGTTACAATTTCAAAAGCTAATGTGCAGGCAACATTGCGTGCAGAAACATCTGTCCTCGCTGCAGCAAACCCAAAGTTCGGAAGATTTGACCCATATCAGCCAATTGCACAGCAGATTGACCTTCCTCCTACTTTAATCAACAGATTTGATATTATCTTTACACTCAGAGATCTGCCTGATAAAAAAAAGGACGAATTAATAGCAACTCATGTTCTGCACGAGCACCAAAAAAAAGGAGAAGATATGCTAATAGATAAAAATATTTTCAGAAAGTATGTTGCTTACGCGAAACAGAGAATAAAACCTTTTTTGGATGGGGAGGCGATTGAAGAAATAAAAAAATTTTATATTGATTTGAGAAATCGTCCTGTTGCGTCAGAAAGTGCTGTCCGTCCTATTCCAATTTCAGCAAGGCAGTTGCAGGCACTCATAAGAATGGCAGAAGCATCAGCAAAAATGAGATTAAGCGATAAAGTGGAAATCATCGACGCTAAAAGAGCTATTGAAATAATGAAATATTATCTTATGCAAGTGGGTTATGATTATGAATCAAAAACTTTTGATATAGACAGAATAACAACAGGAATACCAACTTCGCAGAGAAGCAGAATAATTGCAGTAAGAGAAACAATTTATCATCTGGAGAATCGGCTCGGAAAATTAATCCCCGTAGAGGAGATTGAAAAAGAGCTTGAAGGAAAAATAAGTCCACTTGAAATAGAAGAAGCAATCAACAAACTCCAATCATCAGGAGATATCTTCAAACCTAAAAGAGGATTTGTCCAAAGAGTATAATTAAACATAAAAACTTAAATAATACTCTTTTAAAATATTAAAATAAAATGCCAGAACCACAATTTAAACGAAATGTCGCATATAAATTAAGAATAGGAGATATATTAATCGGAAAGCCAGTTATGGATGGAGAGAAATTTTCTTTTCTTGAATTAGGTGACAAAAGAATAATAAGGGTCAATGTTATTGGAAGTGTAATTGACAAATATGAAAGTGAAGGAGACAGAAAATATTTTTTCTTTACACTCGACGACGGCTCTGGGCAGATTCAGGCAAGGGTTTTCGGAGATGATGTGGCGAAGTTTCAAAATGTCTCACAAGGAAAAACAGTATTAGTCATTGGCTTGCTGAGGATATGGAATGAAAATGTGTATATCTCCCCTGAAATAATTAAAGAGCAGGACCCAAAATACCTCTTAGTCAGAAAATTAGAAACTGAAAAAGAAAGAGCAAAAAATTCAATTCAGCTTGGGAGAGAACAAATAATTGCAGTCAAAGACAGGATTCTTCGCTCAATTAAAAATGCTGAAGAAGACGGCGGGATAGAAGTTGATAAAATTATAATGGAACTGCGGGAAACTTCTCCTGTGATAATTAATCAGGAAATTCAGAAATTTATTGAAGAAGGAATTGTATTTGAACCTCGTCCTGGAAAGGTTAGATATTTGGGGTGATTTAATAAATTCTAAAAAATTAATTAAAGACTATGTGAAAAGAAAGACTTATAATATTAAATTATTTTGAATTTCCATGACATCATATGAAAAACTTCTCGAAGAAGCATATAAAAAAGTAAAGCAAATAAACTTATCTGGAGAGAGATTTGAAATCCAGAAAATAGAAGGGCATTTCGAGGGCAAAAAAACAATTCTCACAAATTTTTTCCAGATTGCGGACCATCTGCGGAGAGAACCAGAGCATTTTCAGAAATTCATGCTGAAAGAACTCGCAGCATCAGGACAGCGAGAAGGCGACAGATTAATATTAAATATAAAAGTTCCAAGTGCAAAAATAAATTCAAAAATAGAACAGTATGCAAAAGAATTTGTAATCTGCAGAGAATGTGGAAAGCCAGACACTGAAATCATAAAGGAAGATAGGATGTCTTTTCTGCACTGTTTAGCCTGTGGGGCAAAACATAGTGTCAGAAGTAAAATTTAAAAGAAAGAATGAAAAAGAATTTATGGAAAACTACATTAAGAATTTTTATATTGGTTTTTCTGCTGTATTTTCTTTACAAATTAAATTTCCCAGTATATTTCTTAGTAATTATAGCGATAATTGCGTCTACACTTATACTTTTAAGAAAAACCTTTTACAAAAAAATAGAAGATTTTCTGTCGATAAAATTTCCTTTTTTCAAAAAACAATCTCCTTGGATTAAAAAGATAATCATTATAATAATTCTGATTTTGTTTTATATCTTAATTAAACAAACAGCATTTGCACTTCTAAAGATTTTCGGGTTGGACATTCAAAAAATAATTTTTTAGAATATAACAATTTAATTATTTTCTAAAAGAAAATATTACTCTTCATAAAAACCTACAAACTAAATCTTTAAAAACAAATTTCTCCTATAAAGATAAAGAAATTCAATGAATTTCAAATTAAATGGAGGAATAAAAATGGTTGAAGCTTATTGCGTGAAATGTAAATCAAAAAAGCAGATGAAAGACCCAAAAGAAACAAAAACCAAGAGAGGCACAAATATGATGAAAGGAAAATGCCCGACTTGCGGAACAACAATGTGCAGAATGATGGGCAAGAAATAAATTTATTAATTATTTTTTATTATTCTATGTTTGTGAAAATACATAAATCCTATAGAGAGGTTGTTGCAATCTGCGATTCTGAAATTCTTGGGAAAAAATTTGAAGAAGGAATGTTTCAGATTGATGTAAAAGAGAATTTTTTTAATGGAAAGAAAATCGAGGAGGAAGAGATGATTGAGATTCTCAGAAAAATGTCAGCAGAAGACGCAACATTCAACATCGTCGGGGAGATATCAATAAAAACAGCACTGAAAGCAGGAGTAATATCACAAGAAGGAATTAAAAAAATCAGTGGAATTCCATTTGCACTTGTTCTTCTATAAACATCAAACAATTTATAAATCAATTTATTTTTCAGATAAAATGAACAAACAAAATAAATATGAGGAAGTAAAAATTGTAAGAGTAAAGCTTCCAAAAGGAAAAGAAGTCATTGGAATAATAGAACAGAGGTTAGGAGGAAATAAAATGCTTGTGAACTGCCTCGACGGAAAATCAAGAAACAGCAGAGTCCCTGGAAGATTGAAGAGAAAACTCTGGCTGAGGCCAAATGATGTTGTGATTGTAGAGCCATGGGAGCTTGATAATACAAAAGCAGATGTTATCTTTAAATATAGAACAAATGAAATTGAGTGGCTGAAAAAACAAGGATACTTGGAGAAAGAAGAAATTGAATTTTAAGTTGAAAATTTATAAATACTAAAATCATAGTCTATCTATGAAAAAAAGAGGTCTTTCTGAGGTGATAATAACTTTATTATTAATCGGATTAGCCCTGATTGCAATAGGTATTGTGTGGTTCATAGTCCAAAGTCTAATTTCTAAAAGTGCTGAAGATATTTCTTTAGAAGGATTTAAAATAAGCTTAAAAATAAAATCAGTTGGAATCAATGGAAACAACATGTCTGTAAGAATTGGAAGAGGTTCTGGAAGCGGAAATCTCTATGGAATAAAATTTCTCATCTATGAAGAAGGAGACACCCAATCTTCTGAGCAAACAGGAATTTCCCTCGGTGAATTAGAAACAAGAACTTTTTACATCACATTTACAGGACAGCCTGAGAAAATTTCAATTGCCCCTATATACATAACAGAATCTGGGAAGAAAGTTCTTGGAAATATTGTAGACACTTATATCATCAAAAGAACAGATGGAAGTATAGAAGAAGGATGTGAAACTGATTGTGTTTGTGCAGAAGAAACCTGCATCGGGCAGACATGTATTGACTCTTGCACTGGAGAAACATGCGATGGAGCTTTGCTTCCTGATTGTGGAGAAAGAGTATGTGGAAATTCTCCAAATGGGTGTGGAAATTGCGGAACATGTGGCGTAGGATATTCATGTGTTGGTGGTGTTTGTATTTATGGTTGCAATCCAAACTGCGAAGGAAAAGAGTGTGGTGAAGATGGATGCGGAGGACTCTGTGGACTTTGCACTGAAGGAAGTACTTGTCAAGACGGAATCTGTTCAACAGAACCATGCACCCCTGACTGCGGAGACAGAGAATGTGGAAATGCTCCGAATGGGTGTGATATATGTGGAGTGTGTGAATCAGATTCTCTTTGCATAGACAGCTATTGTGTTAAAAAAGAAGCAGTTGCATTTGGTACAGTTGACTCTGTGTGGCCTCCAGGAATAGGATTATATTTTGACACAGAAGATATATCCAAAAGAGAAGACTTCACTTCTTTTTATGTAAAATTCACAACAGGCCCAGAAACAAGATGTTTGTTAATAGAAGATTTTATGCTTCCGCAGTTTCCAGAAATATATGACAAATGTTTAGTTAGACTCGTAACTTACTCAAGTGTGCAGCCAGGAAACAGCTACCAAATCTGGCAGGACTACGGTGGATGCTCTGGTTAATTTTATAAAACATTTTAAACATTTAATTTCATGAAAAAAATAATTTCAGAAAAACTTCCAAGAATTATTAAAAATAGAAAAAAGCTGGAGAAAGAGCTTAATATAAAAATAAAAAACAGAGGAAGAGAAATAACAATCACTGGGGCGCCTGTTGATGAATATATTGCAGAGAAAGTTATAGAAGCTATTGAGATGGGTTTTCCTATTTCAACTGCCATGCTGATAAAATCAGAAGGCAATGAATTTGAAATAATAAACATAAAAAACCACACAAAAAGAAAAGACCTCAAAGCAATAAGAGCAAGAATCATAGGGAAAAAAGGAAAAACATTAAAAATACTCCAAGAACTCACACAATGCAATTTTGAAATTAAAGAAAACAGCATCGGAATAATAGGAGAACCAGAATACATAAAAAACGCACAAGAAGCAATTATCGCTATAATAAATGGGGCAAAGCAGTCAAATGTTTACGCTTTCCTGGAAAAACATCAAGTCAGACCAGTTGGAGATTTTGGATTAAAATAGCAATCTTTAAATATGAAAATTTTATTTTTTAATAATCAGTTCCAGTAGCTCATTCCCGAACTTAAGAGGGAAACGAGTGAGGTGACGAAGTCCCGGTAGCTCAGCAGGTAGAGCGCATGGCTGTTAAATCCAACATATTGGATTTGCTACAAAAAATTGTTTTGCAGGAACCATGAAGTCATAGGTTCGAGTCCTATCCGGGACGTTTTATATTCTCAAAGATAATAATTTATTTAAACAGAATATTCTTAATTCGTTAATGGAAAGAATTACTGATTATCCAAGAGAATTCGATTTAAATGATTTTTCTATTGCAGATTTTTTTAGCAACATTGCATTTTACTTAGATTTTTATGCTACAGGAAAAACTGAAAAATTAGAAGAGGAAGATTATGAAAAAATTGCTCATGCATCAGAAATATTAAGAAAAAAATCAAGGGATTTTAGAAGAGGTAATAAAAAATCTTCTTTAGAAGATGGAATATTCTTCTGGGAGTTTTATGGGAAAAAAGAAGAAGAAAGTAATGTAGAAGAATCAAGAGAATTATCTGCTGACAGGCTAATGAAATTAAGTGAAGAATTAGCAATAATAGATGATTTATCAAAAGAGAAAATTAAAAAATTACGAGATATTTTTGCTAATCTCTCTCGAGAAACAATGAAATATTGGAATTCTAAACACCCTTATGGATTTAAAAAGTATATTGCTTAATCAAAACCCTAATATTTATTAATCCTCTTTCCTTCTTTAAATTATGCATCTAAACAGAGTAATAAAAGAGAGGAGAAGTATTAGGAGATTTTCAAAAGGAAAAAAAGCAGACTGGAGAGATATTATTGAATGTATTGATTTTGCACGCTATGCACCAATGGCAGGAAATAAGTTTACATTAAAATTTATTATAGTTGATGACAAAGACAAAATAAAAAAAATTTCAGAATTCTGTCAGCAACCGTTTGTTGGAACAGCAGACTACATTGTCATTGCATGCACAGACCCATCGCTGACACAAAATGCCTACGAGCAGTTTGCAGATAAATTTTGCAGACAACAGGCAGGTGCAGCAATACAAAATTTTCTCCTTAAAATAACAGAAAAAGGGCTTGCAACTTGCTGGGTAGGATATTTCGCAGAAGAGCTAATAAAAGAAGAATTAAGAATCCCTCCTCATGTGAGTGTAGAAGCAGTTTTTCCAGTAGGATATGAATCAGAAGTAAAAGGTGCTCAAAGTAAAAAACTAAAAAAAACAGACATAGACCAAATTTTATATTTCCACAAATATAAAAATAAAAAAATGAATTCTGTAAAAAAAATTGAAGTTTAGTTAAAAGTAGATAATTTATTTTAAAAATTATAAAAAATAAAACCCCCGGAATTCCGAGGGAAATAAAAAAATATTATCTCCACACTTCTATCCCTAAATCAGAAATCTCTTTGGAGACATGTTTTGTCTGCTCTTCAATCTTCCTTCCAAGCACATAAGGAGAACGAACTCCAGTCATTATTGTAATCACTCTCACTTTCCCTGCAAATTCTTTGCTTATCCTTGCACCAATAATAACCTGTGCTTCAGGACTTAAGTTCTCTGACACAATTCTTCCAATATTGTCAAATTCTTCAAGTTTAAGGTCAGGTCCGCATGTTATATGAATCAAGGCTCCAGTAGCACCTTTATAATCCACGTCAAGTAGAGGATGTGTAAGTGCCTGCTGAACAGATTCAGTAACCCTATTCTGTGAATCATTTTCTCCTATTCCAATAACTGCAACACCGCCATTTTTCATAATTGCTGAAACATCTGCATAATCTAGGTTAATTAAACTTGGAAGAGTAATTGTCTCAACAATTCCCTTAATCATTGTAGAAACCAACTCATTCGCAACTGCAAATGCTTGTTCAATAGGAAGCTGTCCTGCAATATCAACAAGTCTGTTGTTATCAAGAACAATGCATGTATCTGTAACTTCTCTAAGCTCCTGCAAACCAAACTCAGCTTTGTCAACTCTCGCCTTTTCTGCTTCAAAAGGCATTGTAACAACACCAATAACAACTGCTCCTGTTTCTTTAGCCAGTTGAGCAATAACCGGTGCACCGCCAGTTCCAGTTCCTCCACCCATTCCAGAAATAACAAAAACCATGTCTGCTCCAGATATTGCTTTTTTTATGTCAACTAATGCTTCTTTTGCTGCTTCTCTTCCTACCTGAGGCCTTCCACCAGCACCTAAACCACGAGTGAGTTCCTTACCAATAAGAATCTTCTCGTCTGCTTTAGTAACACTCAAGTGAAGTGCGTCTGTATTAGCACCATAAATTGTTGCGCCGTTTATCCCTTTATTAAAAAGCCATGTTCCCATATTACATCCACAGCCACCGACAGCAAAAACCTTAATGTTCGCTTTTCCTGCTTTCAACTCATCGAAGTTAATACTATGTGTAGCAGTATTCTGTATTGCTTCTTTTGCAAAATCTAATGCCATCTCTTTTTACCTCCTTGCAATTTTTTTACCTCCTTATTAAATAAGGACGAAGATGCAAAACATTTATATAGTTTGCACACTTCCAGCTAATTAGAAAGAAGTAGGAAAATCCTGTATGCATACAAGTTAATTAATTCAAAGCGCCAACCCGAATTAATTATATAATAAAACAATATCTGTTTCTATTTAAATATTTTTATAATGAACAAGTCATTTAATTTATAGAAATCTTTCTAATTTTTGAATTTTCTCCCATCCTTTTTGAAGTTTTTCACCAGACTCTTTAACAACAATTTTCAAAAAATTATCACTTACTAAAATTTTACCGTCGGAAATAACAGGAAATTCAAGTTTTTCTGTGCTGTTAAGTGAAAGCATAATTCTCTTATCAGAAATCATTATTCCCGCGCGCTTCCATCCTGAACTCCTCGCTACAGCAAATAATTTTTTAACACTCTCCAAATCTCTGCATGCAACATTCAAAGCACATACTTCCATTTTTAATTTAATTAATTTTTTTCCCTTTCTGCTTGTCTCAATCAAATCTTTCTTCAATTGCTGAAAAGAAATCTTGTCATGATATATTTTTAAAAAAAGGTTCGGAGCTTTTTTATTCTGGCTTATCATCAGAACGATTCTGCCTGAGCACGACGAGGTGGTGTAATAATTTTCATTTTCATTTATTTTATCACAAAGTTTTAAAATTCTTTTGTCCCACGAGCCAGCATGAGATTTATCTTTTTTAGACATTATATCTTTCTTTCTCTTTGAAAAAATATCTTGAAGCATAAATAAAATAAATTCATAATATTTAAATAATTAAGGAAAACTATTCTTTCTGCAAAATTTCGCAGTTGATTTTATTTTCTCTGCACAGTTCTGAAAACTCCCTTGCATCCTCTTCACTGCCGACAATGCTCCCATAATGCATTGGAATTGCCAGAGACGGCTTAATTATCTTCGCTGCTTCTGCTGCTTCTTCTGCACTCATAGTAAACCTTCCTCCTACTGGAAGAAGAAGAACAAATTTTTTTCCTTTTTGCTTATGTCCTGTCAGTTTCTGCATTTCAGGAATAAGATCAGTATCTCCTGCATGATAAACAACAACCCCATCTATTTTAATTAAATATCCTATCCATCCCTCTGACTTGGGGTGAAAATGTTTATCAATATTATACGAAGAAACAGTAGAAATTTTAACACTTCCAAACTCTCTTTCCTGCCCTGGCTCAACAACTTCAATCCTTATTGGAACTTCAGAACGAACAATTTTACTCTGACAGTCAGCAGGAACAACTATCCTCGTCCCTTCTTTAATGATTTTTTGCATATCTGCAAAACTGCAGTGGTCGTAATGGCTGTGTGTTATTAGAATTAAATCAGCTTTCTCAAGTCCCTCACGAATATTATATGGGTCAACATAAATTACCTTAGAGTCCTTAATCAAGAACCCTGCATGCCCGAGCCACTTAATCTCAACATTATCTATCTTCATCTTTTTAGAAATTAAAATTTATTTTTAAGCATTTCGCAATAAATTATGCTTAAAATTATCTAAATCTTCTCTTTTAATAAACCCTCCTGATGCATTTGGATGTCCTCCTGCAGTAGAATCCTCGAGCCCGCTGACACTCTTCTTTAACAAAACATTCATATCTGCAATCTTACTCTTGGCGCTGATTTTATAAAAATTTTTTTTGGAAGAATCTGAAACAAAAATAAAAGTTTTATCTGGGTTTTTGCTCAGCAAAATTGATGTAACAACAGAGCTGACTGAAAAGTTTGGATTGCCATAAAAAAAACAGAGATTTTTCTCAGAAAAAAATTCTGCTTTTTTCTCAAATATGTTCAAATATTTCTGTATTTCTTTTTTGACAGCAGAATATCCTTTTTCTAATTTTTCAAAGTTTTTATTTTTAATAATCTCATAAAAAAGTCCGATATCGTTCTTCTCCTTGAAATAAATAAGAGAAAAAGAAAGTTTTTTTGTTAGGCTTCCAAGTTCAGATTCAGAATTCATATTTTGAAAATCAGGATAATATTTCTTAATGAATTTCAAGTTTTCTTTTTTATTAAAAGAATATTCAGCAACCATTGTAGAGCAGACAAGCCAATCCCACTTTTCTTTGTTGAGTATCCCATTTCCTATATCATAAAGAGTCCATGCTGTGCAGTCAGAAGATTCTGTTTTTATGATATTTTTTTTGCCCATGAAATCAGCTGAGAAAGGATGGTGGTCAATTTCAAGAATATTGAAAAATTTCTGTGCCTCAGAAAATTCTTTTGTCTCCTCTAAATTTAAGTCGAGTATAAATATTTTTGATATTCCTTTCTCTTTCATTTGATTTAATTTTTCTGTGAGGATTTCTGCTCCATACTGGATAAAATAAATCACTTCTACTTTTATTCCTCTACTCCTCAAAATTTCCTCTAAAAAAATAGCAGATGCTACACCGTCTAAATCTACATGTGTCAAAACTCCTATTTTATCATCGCTGGATATTAAATCCAAAAAATCAAAGAACTGCCTTTTTCCGCCAATTAAATAATCCATATTAAACCAACAAAAAAGATGTTTTAAGTGTTTTTATTTAGTAAAATTCAATAACTTACTTTCCACTCCTCTGCCTGTCCTGTCTTCAATTTCTTATCTAAGATTTCAAGTTCCTCGTAAATTCCTTCAATTAAATCATAATTTTTTGCTTCTTCTAAACTCACCCACTTATATTCAGTTAAAGCAGGGCAAAGTTTAATATTTTCTCCGACAGGCTCTGCCCACAAACTGATTATCAGCGAAGGTATATTATCACCCCTTATGTAAACCAGACTTGTCACATAATTTATATTTTTAATCTCCAAACCAACTTCCTCGAGAACTTCCCTTCTTGCTAAATCTTCCAAGACATTATACCAATGACTTCCTGTATCTTTTTTTCTTAAAGCATAATCTAAAACTTCCAACTTTCCTCCAGGAACAGTCCATTTTCCAGGAAATGCATTCTCCCACTCTGCTCTTTTTGCTATTAAAAATTTATTATTTTTAACTAAAATTACTGTCGCAGAAACATAATGTGCCTGATTTTTATCATAAGCCATAAAGCAAAATCCAAAATTATTATTTAAGGATTATTGTGATGAAAAATATCTCATTATCCAAAAATGATTTATCTATAATTACAAAATTCTCTACTCTTCTTAATATTTTCTCCGATACCTCATATCAACTCCCCTAGCAAATAAATTATTTGGAGAAATTGTTCCCCTAGATTCTCTTTGAATTCTCCTAGACATAAAATCCTTGAAAATATCATCCTTCTCATAATCCCAGCCGATTCCAGTAAGATAACTCATTCCATAAACTATCTTCTTTCCAAAAGAAACAAACTCTTCTAATAAATCTTTAATCCTTTCATATTAATTAATAAATTATTCACTTTTAAAGATTATTATCTCCAAACTTCTCAATCGCCCTCGCAATCTGCAGAAGTTTCTGCTCTTGAAATTTGTCGCAGATTATCTGCATACCTACAGGAATTCTCTCAATTTCTCCTGCAGGAATTGAAATAGCACAATTTCCAGCAAGATTCGACGGAATAGTCAAAACATCATAGCTGTACATATCTTCAACACCTATTTTGCTTCCAATTTTATGAGGAAGCCTCGGAACAACAGGACTCACAATGCAGTCAACTTTCTTGCTTCCTTTAAATGACTTTGAAAACTCATCTTCAAATAAGTTTTTTGCTTTTAATGCAAGATTGTAATATCTCCCTCTTTCTTCTGCTTTTGAAATTTCCCTGCCTCCAAGAATTCTCCTTAAAACTTCAGGTCCTGAAGAATCTTCTATTCTAAAACCATAACGCCTTCCGTCAAATCTTCTTGTAGATGAAAAAAACTCAACATAAACAAGAGGATAGTAGCTTTCAATTCCAATTTCAAGATAATTTATTTTTATTTTTTTTATTTTCCATTTGTATTTTTCAGCTATTTTTTTTATTTTGTTTTCAACAAGAGCCTGTATTCTGCTGTCAGAAATTTTATAATCCAGCAGTCCGACTGTAATCCCTCTTGGCATCTTTTCAATTTCAGTAAAATTTAATCTATTTGACTCCTCGCTGACAGAATCATTTTCATCTTTTCCTTTTATTACATCAAGTAATAATGCAACATCAGAGACATTTTTTCCAATTGGCCCTATTTGATCCAGACTCATGCTCAAATCAATAAGTCCGCTTCTTGAAACAGCTCCATAAGTTGGCTTCAACCCCACAACACCGCAGTGCGAAGCAGGATTTCTTATGCTCCCTCCTGTATCGCTTCCCAAGGACAAATCGCAGAAATCAGCTGAAACAGAAGCAGCACTTCCACTCGAAGAACCACCTGTTGTTAATTCAGGGTTTTTAGGATTTCTCGTAGGTCCGAATGCACTTGTTTCTCCAGAACTTCCGCATGCAAATTCATCGCAGTTTGCCACTCCAACAATCAAACCATCCTCTGCTTTTATTTTTTTAATCACTGTCGCATCATAAGGTGCCTTGAAATTTTCAAGAGTTTTGCTTCCGCAACTCGCACAAAGCCCTTTAACACAAATATTTGCTTTCACAGCAATAATTTTTCCAGCAAGCCTGCCTGCTTTTCCTTTTTTGATTTTCTCGTCGATGATTTTCGCTTCTTCCAGCAGTTCTTTTTCAGGACGCAACTGCAAAAGTGCATTTATTTTTTTTCCTTTTTTATTGTTCTTTTCAATTTCCGCAAGATATTCTTTTAAGTTTTGTTCAGTGCTCATAATATTTCCTTTAATAATTTATTTATAAAATTCATCTTTATCATAGATAATCACATCTCTCATTTTCCTCTATGAAAAATTAATTCCACCCTCCTTTCTCGCTAATTATAAAATCTTTATTTTTTTTAGGAGCATTTTCAAACATAATCTCCTTTGAGAAATTACTATCGCATTTTCCAGAGTCTTCTTTCCTTTGTTCTACGTCGTCACGGTGGACAACAATAAATCTTGACTCTGTGCTTTCTTCTCTTTCACCAGTTCCTCTCTCAACAACAGGTTCTGATATTTTCTTATCAATCTTAGAAAGTTTTTTTGAAAAACTTCCCATTATTTTTCTTGCTTGTTTTTTAATCTCCTCCTTCTCCTCTTCTGAAACCCTTCGATACAAAAAATCATCTATCATTCCAAAACTAAGAATAAAGTATTTATAAGATTATTTAAAACATAAAAATAAAATAAGAAATAGATAAATTAAAAAATAAAATTAATCTTCGTCTTCATCAAAATCATCTTCATCTTCTTCTGAATCACTCTTTTCATCAAAATCATCTTCTTCATAACAATTTCCACAAGACATTTTAACCTCCAAATTTAGATAAAACCTATGGGAAATAATCCCTTTTAAAGATTTCTATACCTTGAAAGATAAAGACATTAAATATTTAAAGAAAAAATTTAAGGGGTCAGCCTGTCTCTGTCCCGAGGAAACATGCACGCCTCTCTAATATTTTTTTCTCCAACAATTAATGCTGTTAATCTTTCCAAACCAATGCTCCAGCCTGCATGAGGCGGTGCTCCAAATCTGAAGCTATCTATATATGACTTAAAATTTTTTATATTAAGTCCTTTAATTTTCAGTCTTTTAACGAGCAAATCAGAAATATGTATCCGCTGTCCTCCTGAAGAAATTTCCATCCCTTTGTAAATTGCATCAAAACCCTCGCTGAGTTTTGCTTTTTCATCTTCGTTTTTAGGCATAATGTAAAATGGCTTTCCTGAAAGTGGCCAGTCATAAACAAAAACAATCGCGTCTGGAAAGAGATCTCCAAGTTTTTTTTCAGCATCTCCTGTCAAATCATTTTTTTCAATAGAAATTTTATGTTTCTTCATCAGTTCAGCAGTTTCTTCAAAAGTCAAATACTTGCTATTTGGTATTTTCAAATTTTTAATTCCAAGAATTTCAAGTTCTTCTTTATTTTTTTCCAAAACATTTTTAACAATATCCTGAACAACTTCCTCTAACTGCTTCATCACAATTTTTGAATCTGCAAAAGCCATCTCAATATCCATCTGCCTCGATTCATTCAAGTGTCTTACAGTATTATGTTTCTCTGCTCTCCACACAGGAGTTATTGTCATTGCTTTTTCCATAGAACATGCAACCATTTGCTTGTATAACTGTGGGCTCTGAGCAAGATAAGCCTTTTTTTCAAAGTACTTTGCCTCAAATAACTCTGTCCCTCCTTCAGAACTTGAGCTGATTATCGACGGAGGATGAAATTCAATAAAACCTTTTTTAATAAAATGTTCTCTGAATGTCATGGAAATTGTCGATTGAATTTTAAAAACAGCCTGAACTCTTCTCCTGTGCAAATCTAAAAATCTATTGTCAAGTCTCTTTGGAAGTTCTGTCTTAGAAAAATCAGAAACATCAATAGAAAGCTCTTCTGCAGGAGAAATTAAAAAAATATCATCAGGAATAATCTCCCTGCCTCCAGGCGCCTGTTTTGAATTAACAGCAGTTCCTTTAATACAGACAACAGATTCTCTTGAAATGCTGTCCATTACTGAGAAAATTTTTTCACTGACTTTTCCTTTCACCCCTGTAATTTGGACTTCACCAGAAATATCCCTCAATAAAAGAAATCTTATTTTCCCGAGCGCCCTCGTCTTGCTCACCCATCCAGCAACTTCAAAATTCTTTTTGCTCGAATTAAAAACATCTTTAATTAAAGTCCTGTTTTTATTGAATTTCAAAAAATCAAACTTCATTAAAAATTAAAAGAAATCTCATTTATTAATTTTTGGTTCAATTAAATTACTTAACTAATCTCTTAATAATTTCCGCAGCATCTTTTCCGCTGATTTTCCCTTTAAATTCTTTCATAATAAGCCCCATATATGCATTTTTAGTAAGTCCTGGCTTTTCGCGAACAATTCTCGCAGTAGCTTCTTCAATCTCTTTTAAATCAACACTTTCTTTTTTAATCGCCTCGTCAAAAGAGACTCCGCTGAGAATTTTATCAAGAACGTCTTTCACTTCTGAATCAGAAATTTTTTTATTTTTAACTGCATTCAACACATCAATAAAATAATCCTCCAGCTTATCTTCAGCTTCTTTTACAGAAGTCTTTTTTTTGCTTGCTATTTCCCTAGGAAAAACAAGAAACATCTTAGCAATAAGATTTGGATTGTCAATAATTTTCAAAAATTCTTTAAACTCCTCGACTTTATTTCTTTTAAAAAGAAGTTTAATCATTTCCTGATTAAGTCCTTTATTTTTAAATTCTGACTTCAAATCACTTTTCATTTTAGGAAGAGTTTTTTTAGCTTCATTAATAAAATCTCTGGAGATTTTCAGCAGAGGCAAGTCAGTTTCAGGATACATTCTTTCTGCACCCGGCATGGGCCTCAGAAATTTAGTAGTCGCGTCAGAAAGTGCATTTCTGACTTCTGCGCTAACAGGTTTCTTTTTTTCAGCAAGACCCAGCTGTCTTTTTACTTCATTCTTAATTGTTTCTACAAAAATTTTCATATCTTGTATGCCTTTTAACTCCACGCGGTTTCCATCTTTAATAGAAATATTAACATCCTGTCTTATTGTTCCTAATCCTCTTTTAACTTTACAGCTTCTCAAAATATCTCCAATATAAAGTGCTGCTTCCTTTGCCTGTTCAGGGGTTTTTATGTCAGGGGCAGTTGTTATTTCAACAAGAGGAATCCCCAATCTATCCAAACGATAAATAGTTTCATTCTCTTTTTTCTCAACAATCCTCGTAGCATCTTCTTCCAAACATATGCTTTCAATTTTAACTTTTCCCGACGAGGTTTCAACAAAACCATCTTTTGCAATTAAAACAGTTCTTTGAAATCCAGAAGTATTGCTTCCGTTAATCACAGTTTTTCTCATAATTTGAGTCGCAGAAAAAATTTTACATTTCAGCAAAATTGCAATTTGAAGAGCAATCCTCAAAGAATCTTTATTTATCTCATGTGGCGGTTCTTCGTCCAATTCCACAAGACAATTAGTGTTATAGCCCTGATAAATAAATTTTTTATTGAGAGATATTTCATATCCAACAGCAGTATCTATCTCTCCTGATTCCCCTGCAATAGCATGAAGTTTTCTTTCAACAGAATAATCTGGCTCATCCTGCCTCAGCACCGACGGACAACTGCAAAATAACTTGTTAGTATCCAACTGCTGATGAATTTCCAAACCGCACTTAAATCCTAATTTTTGGTAATCTTCTTCTTGCATGAGATTATAAGATAAAAGGAAACTATAAAAAGATTATGAAAAGTATCAACAAATCATTAATTTATTTTTCTTAAATTTCTATTCGACATTCCATTTTCATATACCTTTCTTAATTCAGCATCTAAAACATTTTTTTCTTTTAATGCTAAAAAATTATAAAATTCAGCTTGCTCTGGAGTCATGAGTTTCCTTGAAACGGTTAAAAATTCTTTGATATAAACTTCTCTTTCATAACCTTGTGGGGTAACTAATAATCTTTCTTTAACTCCTTGTAACTTTTTGAATTCTTCAGTAGAGAGATTTCCTTCTGCGATATGTCTAGATAATTCAGCTTTCCTTATAAGAGAAATATATTCTTCTCTTTCCTTATTATAAATAATAATTGGACAATACCCATTTTTTCCAAGTATCAAATCTTGGACTAGTCTTGCAGTTCTACCATTTCCATCTCCAAAAGGGTGGATTCTTGCTATATGAAAATGTGCATGAACGGCTTTTTCGAAGGGAGTTCTCAAATATTTATTTCTAATCAAAAAAGTGTTCAATTCTCTAGGAAGCTTTTCGAGAGAAGTTTGTGGAATTAAAGAACCAGTAACTCGAACATTATAACTACGAAAACCATCTTTATTTGTTAAAGGATCTATTAAACTACCAACATTTTCTAAGAAATTTAAAGATAATTCAGGATTTTTATTTAATTCTTCTCTTGCCCAACTCAAAGCGTGTTTTAGATTTTTCTCGCTTCTCCTTCTTTCTTTAGTTTTTGATTTCTGACTATTAAATCCTTCTAACTCTAAATTAACAGAATGTCTTGCTAACTCTTTTTCAAGGTTTAAGCATCTTTTTTTATGATTAGATAATGAAAAAGTATGAACATTTGATAAAACTCCTTTTCTATCTTCAATTTGATCCAAGAGTCCCTGATCAAAGAGACAAAATCTTCTATCATTACCCATAAATAATATTTTCTCTAGAACTTTAAAAACCTTCCTATTTTTAACTCCTAAAAAGTTACTACAATATCATCTACTCTCAAACCATTTGTAAGTCTTTTTTAAACCTTCTTCTAAAATGGTTTTTGGATTCCATCTAAATCTGTGAAAATCAGTAGAATCCAAGGCGCTCCTAAGTTGTCCTGCATCTGTTTCAGGAAAAAAATTTTTTTCAATTTTTTTGCCTGTGATTTTTCCAAAAATTTTAATTAAAGAATTAATACTTGTTTCTTTTCCAGTTCCGATATTATAAATTCCAGAAGGAATCTCTCTAGCCAAAAGAAGTGCATCAACAACATCTTCAACATAAATAAAATCTCTTGTTTGCTCCCCATCCCCATAAATATATATCTTTTCAGTTTTAGAGATTTTATCAGAGAAAATTGCAATCACTCCTCCTTCTCCGTCGTTGTTTTGCCGTGGTCCATAAACATTTGCCAGACGCAGAATTACATAAGAAAATTTTTTAGGATTCAAAAACAACTCTGCAGACAGCTTATTTCTGCCATACTCAGATACTGGATTTTTCTCAGCAAAAACAGGTGTTGGAATTTCACAGTCAGGAGAATAAACCCCTGCTGTGGAAGTGAAAATAATTCTTTCAACTCCTGCTGAAACAGCTGAATTAAAAATATTCATACTCCCTTCATAATTAATCTCTCTGTCTAACTCAGGATTTTCTAGAGATTTTTTTAAACTTGTCTGTGCAGCTAGGTGAAAAACATAATCGAGCTTTTCTTTTTTAAAAATCTCAGAAATTTTTTCATTTCTTATATCAACTTCATAAAGCTTAGCAGAAAGATTTAAATTTTCTTTTTTTCCAGTAGATAAATTATCAAGAACAATGACTTCATTTTTATCAACCAATGCATCAACTAAATGAGAGCCTATAAACCCCGCACCACCTGTCACAAAAATTTTTGGCATTTTAAAAATTATCCTTCTAATCTCTCGTTAAACTCTCCTGAAATATTCTCCAGCATCTTCTCTTTAATTTTTTCCTTTGAAGAAATCCAATTCTTATGCCCTAAAACCCAGCCAAGTTTTACCAATGCTGTTTCTGCAAGCATATCCTCAAGATAAATAACTCCTGTTTTCAAAATCTCCCGCCCATTTGAATAAACAAGAGGATTTAATCTTCCGTAAAGAGTTTGAGCGACAGCACAGACAATCAGTCCCTTATCCTGAACTTCTTTAAGTTTTTTAATCCAGCTCATTCTCGCCCTTCTCGTTGGGACATGCCCTAAACCGCACATCTCCAAAACAATACCCTTATATTTTTTCTTAATATAATAATCCAGAATATCTGGATTTTGCCCAGGATAAATTTTAACCAACGCAACTTTTTCCTCAAACTTCAAATCAAGTTTCACTTTTTTGCTCTTTCCTCTTAATTTATATTCTGAAATTCTTTCAATTCTATTGGGATAGATTTTTGCAAATGGTTTGCTGTTAATAACCTTAAACGCATCTCTTCTTGAAGAGTGCATTTTTCTGACTTTAGTTCCTGACATTGCATAGCAAAAATCATCATTTATCGAGGCGTGTCCAACCAGCATAACTTCTGCAATATCTGAAATAGCTGCTAAAGCAGAACACTGAAGATTCAAATTAGCGTCACTGCTAGCCCTGTCAATACTTCTTTGAGAATAAGTTAAAACAACCGGCTTGTTCAAATCCCGCAGAAAAAAACTCAGAGCAGAAGAAGTATAGTGAAGAAAATCAGTTCCATGAGTAACAATCACACCTTTGATGTTAGAATCATTCAAAAACTTCTCAGCAATCTTCGCAATTTTCTGCCAGTCTTTATAATCCATATCTTCTGATGCTTTCATAAAAGGAATTTCCACTTTCGCGACATTAACTTTTTCAAAAATTTCAGGATAAAATTTAAACAAACTTTCAGGAGTGTCAAGCCAGTCAACACCGCCTTTCAGAGGATTCAGACGAGCAGCAATTGTCCCGCCTGTAATAATCATTGCAACATTCGGCTTTTCTGCATCTTTTTTAATTTCTAACTCTTCTTTTTTCTCTCTATATTTTTTTACAATCTTCAAATCAAGAATATCTTTTTTATTAAAACCAATATTATAACCAGAATCAAGTTTGAGTAAAATCAATCCTTTTTCAGACAAAGGGCTCTCAAGCAAAATGCCTTCGTATTCTTCCTTTGGAAAAACAATCTCAACTCTATCTCCTGGCAGAGGTTTATTTTTTTTATCAGTCATAAAAAGAGAAAAGAACAGGAGTATAAAAATATAATTGAGAATTTTAAAAACAGCAAACTCTTAATTATTAATAACTTTTAAGTAATAACAAAACAGAAAAGTTTAAAAGTAGGGAGATTATTGAAAATAGATGGTAAATGAAGTTAAATTTCCAAGAGAAAAAAGAAACATCAATTTATTCAGAAAAGTAATATATCCACTGATATTAGCAACTGGTATATCAGTATTAGCAGGAGGTATTTATTTTCATAAAGCAGAAAAAGAGACTCCAGTAAGAAATATACCAACAATTGTTTATACTATTGGAAAAGATGGCAGAAGTCTATGGGATATTGCAAATAAAATTAATAATCAATATTTTAATGGAAGAGAAAATGTTGGAGAGATTGTATTTAAATTAGGGATAGAAAATAAAGTTGGTCCTTCTGAACTTGGAAAACTTCAACCAGGGAGAAGGATTGTATATTCTTCAGATAAACAATAATCCAGCAAACTTTAATAAACACTTTCTTCTTTTTAATCAATGGTGAAAATCGGGCTGGAAATCCATGGCTATATTTCTACAAAAGAAAAATTATTCTGCAGATGCAAATCCGAACACGGAGTAAAATTTTTCAAGCCAAATACAAACATCTGCCCGATATGCACAGGACAGCCAGGAAGTAAACCACTCTTTCCTAATAAAAAAGCCATTGATAAAGCAGTGGAAATATCATTAATTCTAAATTGCAGAATAAACAGCAGATTAATATGGCAGAGAAAACATTATGACTGGCCTGACTTGCCGAAAGGTTATCAAAATACACTTTCAGGCTCTTATGCAACCCCCGTCGGTGAAAATGGAAAATTCCTTGGAATAAAAATAAAAGAAGCTCACTTAGAAGAAGATCCTGCTGCATGGAATCCAAAAACAGGCGAAATTGATTATAACCGCTCTGGCTCGCCGTTAATAGAAATTGTGACAGAACCAGACTTCAAAGATTCAGAGCAGGTTGCAGAATGGATTAAAAAATTAATCACAACTCTCGGATACATAAAAGCAATTGATAAAAATGTGGGAATAAAAGCAGATGTGAATATATCAACAACAGGAGAAAGGGTGGAGATAAAAAACATCAATAGTATAAAAAACATCAAGACTGCAATAAACTACGAGATAAAAAGACAGTCATCTAAAGAAAATGTTCCAAAAAAACAAGAGACAAGAAGATTTGACGAGGCAAAAAAGATTACAGTAAAAATGCGCGAGAAAGAGCAGGCAGAAGACTATAGATTTATTTCTGACCCTGACCTTCCTGTAATTAATCTGGAAAAATCAAGAATTGAAAAACTAAAAAAACAAATTCCAGAAACACCACAGGAAAAACTAAACAAACTCATTAAAAAACACAAAGTTGATAAAAAATCAGCAGAAGCGCTTATTAAAAGATTAGAACTAGTGGATTTCTTTGAAGCTGTCACAAAAAAAATAAGCCCAAAAACAGCAGTCCCATGGATTACAAAAGAGCTTTTCAGTGTGCTGAATTATAATAAAAAAGAACTTGAGGAAGTTGAAATAAACGCAGAGCACTTTGCAGAATTATTGAGTTTAATCGAGGACAAAACAATCACAGAATTAAAGGCACAGGAAATATTAAGGCAGTTTATACCAAAATCATTTTCTCCAAAATCCTATGCAGAAAAAAACCTGATAATCTCTAGCGAAGAGGAGATAAAAAAACTTGCTCAGAAGATAATCAAAGAATACCCTAAGGCAGTTGAGGATTTTAAATCAGGAAAAAAAGAATCTCTGAACTTTTTAATAGGACAGATTATGAAAATCTCCAGCAAACGTGCAGATTTCAGAACAGCAAAAAAAATTCTAGAGGATGAATTAAAATAAAATATAATTTATTTACTACAAATTTTATTCAGAAAGAATAATTTTTATATTTTTCCCAAGGAACTTCATTTCCATTAAATCCGTCTTGTTCTAAATCAATAAAAAATTCATCAAGTTCAATGATGCCATTTTTATTGCAATCAAATCCATATAAAAAAGGATGATAGGGCCCATTCAAAAAATAAATAGTTACACTTGGCTTATCAGGATTATGTACTTTCGTTAAAACTCTATAACCCTCAATCACATCTATCATTTTATCTTTGTTAGTGTCATGCAAAAGAAAAAAAGCTGGAATGCCAAAAAAATCAGAAAATACTTTAATAGGTTTTCTATCTTTTGTTTTATAGTTTCTAAAATTTTCCAATTGCCCAATAAAAGGTTTTTTAGGAAATTCTGTAATAGAATTATCTTTATTAGCAAAAACAGGACAACTATCCCACATAGTTAAAGAAAATAATAAAATTGACAAAAGTTTTGATATTTTTTTTGTTCTCATTAAAATTATTAAAAAAAATTAGTTTTTAATTATTATTACAATAGAAAAATAGGCTCGGAGGGAATCGAACCCCCATCTTCAGGGTTTCTCGACGATTTACTTTCTAAATATAAAAAATATCTCACTCCGAAACCTGATGTCCTATCCGTTGAACGACGAGCCTAGCATTAAAAGAAAAGTTAGGTTTTTATATGTTAATATATTCATTAAAATATGGCAATAAAAAGACACCACAAATGGCTGATTGGAAGTTTTACTTCAATAGTAATAATTTACATGATAACGAGTGCAGTATTGCTCAACGGAATAATAATAAAGCAAACAATAAATTATAACACTTTAACAAATAGCTTGTCAGAATTAGATGCAAACACACAAAGCAAAATAAATGAATTAACAGAAAATCTTCTTCAGATAAAGAAAAATCTTGAATCAAGCCAGGAAGAACTGACTCTTCTAAAAGCAAATGTGGGTGCTGATTTTTCAGGAATAGTGAGTGAAGCAGTTAAATCAGTAGTAACAATAAAAACAGATGTGAGCCAAGGTACAGGTTTCATAATAAACAGCGAGGGATATATTGTAACAAATGCTCATGTTTTAGCAGATAAATATGGAGGACTGGCTTCTGGAATAAAAGCAATAACATACCAGCAACAAACTTTAAATGCAGAATTCGTAGGATACGACGGAGAATTAGACATTGCATTATTAAAAATTTCAGGGATATATACAGAATTAAAATTAGAAGATTCCAATAATATTCAGATAGGAGAAAAAGTTATTGCAATAGGAAACCCGCTGGGGCTCCAATTTTCTGTTTCAGAAGGGATAGTTTCTGGAATCCACAGAGAAGGAATATCAGGGTTAGACGCATACATTCAAACAGATGCTGCATTAAACCCAGGCAATTCAGGAGGACCCTTAATAAATAAAAACGGAAAAGCTATAGGAATAAACAACTTCAAAGTAAGTGGTGGAGAAAGCTTGGGATTCGCTCTGGAATCAAATTATATAAAAGAGGCTGTAAACAGAATATCAACTCAACAAATAAATCAGACTTTAATAATATGAAAAAACCAAAAAGTTTAGCCATTTCGTCTAAAAAATCAGAAGAAGGGATAACTGCAAAAAAAGAGGAAAACTTTTCTGAGTGGTTCACACAGATTGTTCAAAAATGTGAACTTGCTGATTTAAGATATAATATAAAGGGTTTTTTGGTTTTTCAGCCGTGGGCAGTTCTCTCTATGGAAAAAATGTATAAATATTTTGAAGAAACACTGCAGAAAAAAAATCACAAGCCATACTGGTTTCCGACAGTAATTCCAGAAGAAAACTTAAAAAAAGAAAGCACCCACCTCGGAGGATTTACTCCTGAAGTATTTTGGGTGACACATGGAGGAGATAAAAAATTTGAAGAAAGTCTTGCATTAAGACCGACTTCGGAGACAGCATTTTATCAAATGTTTTCTCTATGGATTAGAAGCTATAAAGATTTGCCGTTTAAGACATATCAAAGGGCGAATATCTTTAGGCATGAAACAAAAGCAACAAGACCTTTTTTGAGGAGTCGGGAATTTTATTGGATTGAACGGCATTCAGCTCATGCAACAGAAAAATCTGCTTTTAATCAGGTTCTCGAGGATATGAAGACAACAAAAGAAGTTATGCATGATATTTTTGGTGTGCCTTTTATATTTTTTGAGAGGCCTTCATGGGACAAATTTCCAGGAGCATCAAGAACTTTCGCAGCAGATGCTATAAATCCCGACGGAAAAGTTCTGCAACAGCCGTCAACGCACATGATTTCAGAAAAATTCTCAGAGGCATTTGATGTAAAATTCAAAAACAGCGAAGGAAAAGAAAAATACGCATTCTTGACCTGCTACGGCCCTGCAATCTCAAGAATTTTTGCAAGTGTGATAATTGTTCATGGGGACGATAAAGGAATGAAATTCCCGTGGGAAATCGCACCAGTTCAGATAGTAATAATACCAATAGAAAAATCACTGAGCAAAAAAGCAGAATCCCTTAAAAAACAATTAGAATCATTTGCTTCGGTAGAGATAGATTATTCAGACAAACGCCCTGGAGAAAAATTCAATTTCTGGGAGATGAAAGGGGCGCCAATAAGAATTGATTTGGGATTAAAAGATTCAAAAAGTAAAAAAATAACAATTTTCAGGAGAGACTTAAATAAAAAAGAAATAATTTCTGAGAAAGATACTATAAAAATAATTAAAAAAATTTCAAAAGAGTTTACAAAAAATTTGATAGAAAAAGCAGACAAAACATTCCAGGGAAAGATAAAAGACTGCAAAAATATTTCAGAAATAAAAAAAGCAGTTAAAGAAGGTTTAATAGCTCGTTGTCTGTGGTGTTCAGTGGAAAGAGAAGGGGAAAAATGTGCAGAAATCATAGAAAAAGAAACAGGAGCAGAAGTCCGAGGAACACGATTAGATGAAAAACAAAAGCCGTCGGGAAAATGCAGTATATGTGGGAAGTCTGCAAAACATATTGTTTACATCGCGAAGAGCTACTAATTTTTTCTGAAATAAAAATAAGTTGCAATCAATCCTGCAACAAAGAAAATTGTACCAAGAAGATTATTTGTATTTGAACTTGTATTAAGTATAGAATAACTTGTGAGGTTAATTGATATGAAAAATAATGCTCCTAAAAATGAGAAAATTGCTGCCACTGCAATCATTTTTTTCTCAAGACTGCCTTCAGGTAATTTTCTCTCAGGGATTTTCTTTTTTGGATGAAATCTATCATGCAATATTTCTGCTTTTTCTTTATAATAATTATCCTTTGTATCTTGGTATATCTCCATTAATTCGCCAATCACATCTGTAACTAGCTCTCTATCATATCTTGAAAAATCAATCCTTCTCTCTTTTAATAAGTCTCTTGTAAAATATCTTAAGTGCTTAGGATACTCTTTGTCTTCTTTATATTTTAATACTGACTCCCATCTCCCATCAAGATTCTCAAAAACCATAAACTACAAACAAAGAATTATTTTTAAACTTAACCGTCGCATATAATATACTAACAAATAGCAAGGATTCTCTTTTTTCATTTAACTAATTGTGAGCTGAACTTGAAACTAAATCTAATTCCATCTCCATCTCAAGAGTAAACTGCATCAACTTGCTTAGCTCTTTTTCCACATGTACTTTTTCTTTTTCCATCTGTGTTTTTTCCATTTTAGGGTTTTTTATTTATAAAACACACTCAATAAAGTCTATCTCTCAACCCGAATTAAATCAGAAGAATTCGCTTCAACTTAATCCGGATCAAAAAGACCAAATTAAATTGAAAGTGGTTTAATTGTAGAGCAAACTAAGCCAAAACCATTCATCCAGTTATAGCCAAGTCTTGCTTCCATTAATAAAATCAATCCAAACTTCTTTTTATATTTTTCTATTCTGAATCTTCACTTAAAAGGAATAATTTTTTACACAAGATATATATAAAATTTTTATCAAAGCAAGTTTAACAGCTTGTTTTTAAAATTCTCCAAATCGCCTATAAAAACTTGCGCCCCGACAGCACATTCATGCCCTCCGCCAGTTGCTCCTTCAATACATTGAATCGCCTCTAAAACTTTTTTTCTGACATTTTCCCCCCTCACAGAAATATTTGCTTTTGCTCCTGAAATATAAACAACAATAATGACTTTATCTGGAAAAACATAACTCAGTTCATTTGCAATGTCGCTGCTGATGCTTAACTCCCCGCCATATTGAAAATACAAAAATCTTTCTGAAAATTTCCCGAGATTAACTGCTTTCTCAAGAAATTTATTTTTCTTTTTTTCTATTTCACTAAATCTATCATGCATAGTTTTATTTTTTGTATTCTCTTCGAGAACCTCATAAGGAGTCCTCGCCTTAATTAAAAATCTAATCATATTCATAACATTTGCAGTTCTGTCTTTAAGGGCAAAATTAAATATTCTCGCGATTTTCCCAATCTGGGATTTATAATAAACATCAAATGCATCCTCAAATGAGACTGAAATATCTGGATATATTTTTTCAAATTCAGAATAAAAATCAGGGACAAATTTATCAGATATGCATCCTACAACAGCAAGCCAGATATCTTCTTTTTTTTCTGTAACCCTATAGCAAAGAGCAGTCACAGGGATATTCTCGCTTTTTTTGTTGAACAAAGGATTATAATAATCTACAAATTCAGGTATCTCTTTTTTATCAATCTCATGGTGGTCTATCCAGACAACAGGAATATTTATCTGCCTCGCCTCTTCAAAAAATTCTGCTGAAACAGACGGTTTATCGAGGATAAAAATAGAATCTGCTTTGAATTCTATTACTTTTTTAAAATATTCTTTTGTCAAATCAGGAAAGGACCTTACAGGAACTCCTTTTCCTTTTTTAAGATATCTCTGCAGTAAAAGAAAAGAGCATAAGCCGTCAGCATCATTGTCAAAAAAGAAAATAGGATTAGATGAATTATTTAAATGCTCCTTAATTTTTTCTATTTGTTTTTTTGCCTGCATTCTAAATTCTTTTTCCCACAAGAATCTTCTCGCGAAGATCATTCAAATCCCGAATTAATGCTTCTGCAACAGGCTCACTCTTCAAAATCCTCGCTAATGATTCTTTTTCAGCGTCTAAAATTTTATTCAAAGTCTTAAGGCCAAAAATTAATGCCCTTATCTCCTTTTCAAGAAGATTAGTTTTATTTAATATTCTTATCCCCCTCGGAGAAATAGATTTATCATGAAGCTCTTCGAAAAGAATTCTTGACAAATTTGATGTCTCAAGCAAAAAATCAAAATTCATGCTGTTCAGTGCTGCATCTATCTTAGAATATTTGGACTTAAAATAATCCCGAAGAATCATCTCTCTTTCTTTGGAAAGATTTTTTATCAATTCTTTCAGACGCATACTTACAATAATTCCTTCTTTTCCAAGTTCAATCAGCGACTTCTTAACAACATCAGATATTCTTCTTATAATTTCTATTCTCTGCAAAACCTCGCAGACATCACTCATAGTAACAAGATTATTTATTTCAAGTATATTCAGATTTTTCATAAGGTCGTTGTATATTTCTTTTTGTTTTTCAAGAATTTGCAATGTCTCAGCAGTTCTTCTTAAAACCTCAGAACTTCTCTCAATCTCATATCTTGTCTCCCCGTAATAAAGAGTTATTTTATTTTTTCTCTCAGAAACTGCAATTACAATTGTGTCAGCGTGTTTTGCTGTCCTTTCTGCTGCTTTATGTCGGGTTCCTGTTTCTTTTGTGGTTAAATTTACATCAGGAGTCAAAAGAGTATTTGCATAAAGAATTTTTTTCATATCTTTCGAAAGAATTATAGCCCCGTCCATTTTCGCGAGCTCAACAAGTTTTTGCGAACTGAATTTTGAATTTACTTTAAATCCTCCGTCGGCAATATCAAAAACTCTATCATTATCAATAACAATCAAGGCACCCATTCTCGCGCGGAGAATATCGTCGAGGGCACTTCTTATTGAAGTCCCAGGGGAAAACATTTTAAGAACATCGAAAAAATCTTTTTTCTTTTCAGAGGTGGGGCTGATTATTTTTTCATCGTTTTGAATTATTGTTTCATTAAAATTAGAATTTTGCTCCATAGCAAATAAAAAACACTGGAATATATAAACTTTTCATAAAAATTCAAAAAATAATCAGAAATTTTTCTCACTTACAAATGCTTTCGCTACAATCAATGGAAAAATAATTGTAGCGTCCCCATGGACCTTCACGCTCTTATTGTTAATTGCAATTTTGCCCCAACTAACTGCCTCGTCTGTTCTTGCGCCTGCATCTGAAGCATCAAATTCTTCTGCAGTATTAATATAAACAGCATAATCTGCCCCGTTTCTGTAAAGATTTGCATTGCAGACAGCATGCTTAACCACTCCTCCCCCTAAGATAATCATGCCTGTCTTGTCTTTTCCGATTGTAGAATTATTCAGCTCTTTGGCATCTGAAATTACATCTAGTTTAAAATCAGGATTCTTAAAACTATAAAAATAAAGCATATCTCCAATACTTCCATCCATAATAGCAGGACAATGAACAGGTATATTATTAACATAAGCCCAATAATAAACTGACTCTTTATTATTTACCTCTTTTCCGAGAAGTCTTATTAACTCAGAGGAGTTGCTTATTTTAGAATGATTTTTCTCTAAGAAAGAAATTAAAAAATCTTCAAAAGCACAATATCTTGAATTTGGAACTAAGATATTTCCTATCCTGTTAATTCCACTTTCTCTCAAATCTTTTCCCTTTAAATTAAAATCTCCTATTTTAAAATCACCAATGCATTTTATAAAATCTTCTTCAACCCCTCCACAGGTTGTGATTAAATAATCAACTAACTTATGTTCAACAAGATAACGGATAATCTCTCTGTTCCCTGTAGAAATCATATTAGAAGTATAAGCAAGATAAACATATGCTTTGTTTTTTCTCATCTCCTTGATAATCTCAACAGCCCTTGCAAGATTAGTTGCCTGCGCCCCCATACTAGAAAAACTGTCTAAAAGTTTGTCATAATTCAAACCCTTATTAAAATCATAGCCCTTGACAGTCTCTCCGCTAATCTCCTCACTTTTCTTCAATATTGCATCACGGGCGATTTTTTCTTTGTCCATTTAAAAGAAATAAATAATTTTATTAAAGTGTATTGGGATGGGAAGAATAACATAATTATTTTTCATATATTCTCAATAAAATATCAATTTTTAAATATTTCTTTTATTCATTTTATCACGAAAATCTTTTTAAATAGAAAATTGCATCTTAAAATACAATGAACAAATGGGTTGAGATATCCGCAGGATTAATTTTGCTTTTGGGGGCAATTATTATCTCTTTTTATTCTCTAGATTGGGGGTTTTGGAACTTCGGAACTGCAGCATGGGAAGTTCTCAAAGGCAGCATAATCTGGATAATCGCCCTGCTAGGATTTATTTTTATTATTCTGGGAATAAATGATTTAAAAAATTAAATCTATTTGAAAGCTTTCAATAAAGCCAAAATACCACAGATTCCAATAACAGCATAAAGTATTGTAACTAAAACTGGCCAGCTGCCGAAAATCAATGCTACAAGATTCCATTTTTCTCCTATTGCGACAAGACCCCAGTTAATAGCGCCTATTGCTGCAAGAACCATTGCGGTTTTTTCATACCAAGTCATTTCACCCTTTTCTGCAATTCGCAGTAAATTTAATTATAAAAATTAGTCGCAGAGATTATTTAAAATTAACTATTAAGGCAAAAAAATAAAAAGCCCTTCTATGATCGCGGCGAAAATCAAAAGAGGGATTACAATATATAAAAATACTTTCATAGAATTTAAAAAATAATCCACAAATGTTTTTCTGCGGTTTTTGCTGAAAACAAAAATCCCTAATTTCAATCCAAGCCCAAATGAAATAAAAATCGCAGGAAGTTCAAAAATCCCATGCGGAAAAAGACGAAAAAGAACCAAGATTCCATTTGAATTCACTGCCCCAATCCCAACAAAACCAAGAACATATCCATTTACAATAGCTCCGAGAACAGGAAAGATTCCAAACAAAACTCCAAAGACAATTCCAAAAAAAGAACTTTTCAGATTATTTAAAAAAATATACTTAGTCAATTCAAGCTGAGACATTCCTTTTGTCTTTTCAAGCAACTCCATTATATATTCTAAAATTTTCTCAGAAATAACATCAGGGGCAGGGATAAAAAACCCGATTAATGCAAAAAGAAAAAAAATCAAGATTACAGCAAAAATATAGTTTTTAGAATTTTTCAGATAATCCCAACTTTCAGAGTATTCTCTTTTAATATCAAACCCTTTTTTTAATTTCTTCTTTCGGGAAACTTTTCTAAAATTATTTTTTTTCATTTCAGCTGAAATATCTGCTTATATATTTGACTTTATTTTTATACTTGCCCCTGAGATAAACTCCATAAATTAATCCTGCAATTAATCCCCCTAAATGAGCTGTGTTTCCAATTCCAAGATTTGCTGTGATTGAAATCAGCCACAGCACAATAAGAATCCCAGGACCTGCGTATTTCATTTTAATTGGAATTGGGATGAACATCACAAAGACAGGAAGATTTGGAGTTAAAAGAATCAAAAGTCCGACAATCCCAAATAAAGCTCCTGATGCTCCAACAGCATATGTATTAAAATCAGAGGTAAAAAGCAGACTCGCGACAACAAAAAATAATCCTGCAAACAACCCTGATGCTAAATAAAAATATAAATATCTTTTTTTCCCTAAGATTTTTTCAACAAGAGAGCCAACGAAAAAAAGAGAGAGCATATTCACAAAAAGATGAAAAAATCCTCCATGCATAAACATACTTGTGAGAAAAGTCCAAAGATAATTCCCTCCAAAAATATTCGCTGGTTTTATCGCGACAAAATCAATTGAAACCACTTTAAAAAAAAGAAGAAAATTAAACAAGATAAACAAAAAAACATTAATTAAAATTAAGCTTAAATTAACACTAATTCCACTGAAAAAACTTTTTCTTTTGCGGGGATAAACCTGGTAAATAGGCATTTAATTTTTACTCTTTTTTTTAATTTTTTTAGAAGGCTTTTTCTTAGAAGTTTTTTTAACTGGCTTTTTAGGGGATTTCTTAGCTGTTTTCTTTAAAGTCTTCTTTTTTCCTGATTTCTCACTGATTTTTTTCGCAGACAATTTTTCTTTTTTCTTAAGCATTCTCTTTATAGCAGACTCTTTTGCTTTTATTTTCTGTTCTCTTTTAAAATCCTTTTCTCTTTTTTTAACAATAGAAGACCTCTCATTTTCTATTTCGGTTTCTACAAGTTTTAATTCTTCTTCAAATTTCTCTAAGTTTCTTTTCAATTCTTTTATCACTTTTGTATTATCTTTTATGCTAAAAACATTCCCGCACTCATTGCAGGTAAAATCATGGAGCAGTGCATTCTCCTCGGTAAACTCAATACTGCATCTTTCGCAGACATAAAACTGCTTTGTCTCTCTGCTGTTTACCTGGCTTCTGATTTGCTCTATTTTTTTCAACAGAGAACCTCTCAAAAATTCCAGACACTTTAAAATTTCAATTTTCCAAAAATAAGTATACCATCCTTTGCGTTTGTCTTTTTTCCTTATTGAAGAAACAAGTCCGTAATCTGAAAGTTTATAGAGGATATTTCTAGTCTGATTAATTGTGATGTCAAGTTTTTTTGCAATTAAAAATTCGTTGATATGTTTATTTCCACTAAGCAGGTCAGCAATTTCCTCAGATTGTTTTCCCACAACAATTCCTATAACCTCTTTAAGAAATTTTTTAAGCATTTAAAAAATAAAAAAAGTTTAAATAAATACCTTTCGGTTTTGAGGAGAAGGGTTTAATTCATCAGTTTGCATGATTCACTAAAAATAAAAGTTTTTAAACCTGTATTATATTTTATATATATTGAAAACTCTATATTAAAATGGGATGGTTTAATAAAAAAGAAGTGAAAAAAGAGGCGTTACCTAAACTGCCTGAGCTTCCAAAATTGCCTGAGCTTCCAAAATTAGAAGATTATTCGTCGGAGGGGCCCATAAAATCAATCCATCAGTTACCGTCATTTCCATCAAGTTCTATTGGAAATAAATTTTCTCAAGATACAATTAAAGAGGCTGTAAGTGGGAAAAAAGAGGTTGAAGAGGAAGAGATAGAACCTGATGAATTTGAAGATGATGAAGAAATTCAAATGATGGGATATCCTCAAAAAACAAAAAGCAGAAAGGAAGCAGAAGAAGTGCCGATTAAATTCAGAGAAGCTGCGAGAAGAGTCAAAAGTATAGAGCCGATTTTTATAAGGCTCGATAAATTTGAAGAAGCATTAAAAACATTTGAAAAAACAAAAATGCAGATAACTGAAATTGAAAAAATGCTGAAAGACATAAAAAGAATAAAAGAAAAGGAGGAGGAGGAGTTGGAGATGTGGGAGAATGAAATCCAGACATTAAAAAACCAAATAGAAAAAGTAGACAGAGAAGTTTTCTCAAAAGTGGAATAAAATGAAAGAGAACCTTATTCATATAAAATTAGAATATTCTGAAGCAGTGCAGTCAAAAAAAGATGTTCTCTCCTCTGAAATGAGTCTGCTTAAAATCGCAAAAACAATAAAAAGATACAGAGCTCTTCGTTCAGAAGAAATAAAAATGAAATCAAAATTATATAAAGAAATAAAAGAAACCTCTATGAATCTCAGAAAAATGCAGACAATACTTCCAAAAATAGAAATTCCGCAGATAATCAAAAAAAATAATAGTGAAGAATTCGAAGAGAAAATCAAAAAAACAAAAGAGCAAAATTATGATCAGAGTTTAGAGGCACAGCTTCGGGAAATACAAGAGCGTCTGCGCACAATTCAGTAAAATAAAAACTGCTTTTATATATTTTAAAAAAATATAAACAATTTTAAACCATATCCCCTTAAAATTAAAATGGATAGAAAAGAATTGATAAAAAAATATATTGATTTCTACAAATCAAAAAATCACAAAGAGATTCCAAATGCATCGCTGATTCCTGAAAATGACCCGACAGTTCTTTTCACAACAGCAGGTATGCATCCAATTGTTCCATATCTCCTTGGAAATCCGCATCCCCTCGGAAAAAGATTATGTAATGTTCAGAAATGCATAAGAACAATAGATATTGAAGAGGTTGGAGACACAACACATCACACTTTTTTTGAAATGCTTGGAAAATGGTCTGTAGGAGATTATTTTAAAAAAGAAGCAATAGAATACACTCTTGAATTCTTCACAAAAATTTTGAAAATACCAAAAGAAAAATTAGCTGTGAGTTGTTTTGCAGGGGACAAAAACGCACCAAAAGATGAAGAGTCTTTAAAGGTATGGCTGTCTCTCGGAATTCCAGAAGAAAGAATTGCATTTCTTCCGAAAAAAGACAATTGGTGGGAGACACCTGGGCCAGGGCCGTGTGGGCCTGACACAGAGATTTTCTATTGGAAAGATAATTTAAAACCTGCGCCAGAGAAATTCAATCCCGACGACAAAAACTGGGTTGAAATCGGAAATGATGTTTTAATGCAGTATGAAAAGGACAAATTAGGAAATTACAAAGATGCAAAACAAAAAAACATTGATTTTGGAGGGGGTGTAGAAAGAATCATTGCTGTTTTTAATAAATTAGAAGACGATTACCTAGCAGATATGTGGAAGCCGATAATTAAAAAAATAGAAAAAATTTCAGGAAGAAAATATGAGCAGCACAAAAGAGAAATGCGAATTATTGCAGACCACATCAAAGCATCTGTTCTTATAATTGCTGATGGAATCACACCTTCAAATACAGAACAAGGTTATGTCTTAAGAAGATTAATCAGAAGAGCAGTTAGATATGGGAAATTTTTAAATATAAAAAATTTCACTCCTCAAGTCGCAGAACCTATTTTCAAAATTTACGACGACTACAAGCACCTTCAAAAAAATAAGAAAAAAATTTTAGAAGAATTAAAAAAAGAGGAGGAAAAATTTAATTTAACTTTAGAAAAAGGATTAAAAATTTTTGAAAAAATTGCAAAAGAAAAAAAAGAGATTGATTGCGATAAAGGTTTTCTATTATACCAATCATATGGATTTCCAATTGAGATGACAACCGAACTTGCAAAGGAAAGAAAAATTAAATTTTCTCCTGAAGCATCTTATGCTTTATTAGACAAACACCAACAACTCTCGCGAACTGCAACAGCTGGAAAATTCAAATCAGGGCTTGCAGACAACTCTGAAGCAACAACTAAACTTCACACAGCAGCACACTTACTTTTGGCAGCACTAAGAATAGTTTTAAAGGACAAAAATATAATTCAAAAAGGCTCAAATATAACGCCAGAGAGGATAAGGTTGGATTTTTCATTTTCAAGGAAATTAACCCAAAAAGAACTTGAGGAAGTTGAAAATTTAGTCAATGCAGAAATACAAAAATCCTGCGAGGTTGTAAAAAAAGAAATGTCTCCTGAACTTGCAAAAAAGCAGGGGGCACTTGGAATTTTCGAGGAAAAATATAAAGAAAAAGTTTCAGTTTATTCTATAGGAGATTTTTCAAAGGAAATCTGTGCAGGCCCTCATGTTAAAAACACCTGCGAACTCGGGCACTTTAAAATTCTAAAAGAAGAATCTTCAAGCCAGGGAGTAAGAAGAATAAAAGCTATTTTAGAATAAAAAATCAACAGATTTCCCGTCTGAAATAAAAATTATTTCTGGTTTTGAAATTAGCTCAACCTCCAATGACGTTGTGGTTTCTATATAACAATATCCATCGTAGCTGTTTTTGTTGGTGCATTTTACTCCAACAGCCTCGTGATTTTCAAAAGGATAATAATAGATAACAACCCCATATCCTAATTCTTTGAGCAGAAACGCAAGCAATTCAGATCTTTCTCCGCAAATTCCCTCTTTATCATAAAGAACTTCATAAGGATATCTTGAATAATTTAATTCCTTTCCGTAAAAAAGATCTTTTTTATTTGAGATTCCATAAGGAATATTTTGCACCAGACTCACTGCAATTTTAAACTGCTCTTTTTTATTTGAAGCAAGATTCTGAATTTCAACAAGAAGAGGCAGAAGCATCTCTCTTTGATTTTCTTCATTAATACTTTTTAATTTAAAATTTTCTCTTGAGATATTATTCCCGTCAATAGGCTTCATTTCTTTTGAAAAGCTCTGAAGATAATCAACAAACCCCTCATAAACTATAAAATCAATTTTGCTCTCTTTGTTATTCAGAAAATACAAAAAGTCCCTGTTTTCAGATGTTGTTTTGTAATCAGAAAAACATTTCTCTACCTGTATTTCAAAATTTTCAGGGCAGCCACATACAAATGCTTTCTCGACTAAAACACCTCTGTCGCAAAAATAAGGTCTATTCTCTGAACAGAAACCATAAAATGTCCCGTCACCACATTCAAATTTCATACTAAAAAAATAAACCCCAAGAAAAATCAAAACCGCTGTTGCAATAATCCCAATCAGAAAATACCACCACTTCATTAATAAAAAACAAAAGAGAAATATAAAAAACTATCTAATAACCTCTTTAATATAACAATATACTACTCAAGATAAACCGCAGGTTTTCCAGGCTTGGATTTTTTCGCCTTGTTTTCAGGATCATATTTTTCTTTTCTATTTATTGCAAAAATTTCCACATCAAGCCCAGTTTTCTTTTTTATTTGTTCTAAATTTCCAGAATAAATTCCCAACTCACTCGGAATTGTATAAACATAAACTTTCTTCTTTTCTCCAACTATCTTCAAAATATTCAAAATATCTCCTGCGAGTTTTTCAATTGCCTGCTCCTGCTTCTCAAATTCATCATTAATTTTTTTCTCTTCGGCAATAGGCCATTCAGCAAGAGAGATAAAACCTTTTCCTCCAATTTTCTCCCAAAGCTCCTCGGTAATATGCGGGCAGAATGGATGAAGAATTTTCAGACTTTTTTCTAAAATATCTTTTGAAACCTCTGAAGGTAAAGACTCAAATAAATCTCTTATTTTAATCACAGCAAGATTATACTTAAATTCTTCAATATATTTTGTAACCTCTTTTACAGTTGCATTAAGTTTGCTTTCTGTCCTAGCGTCAGATTTTTTCACAATTTTAACTCTATTTAAGTAATTTATAATTTTCTTAATAAACCTAAAAGAACCCTCGATTCCTTTATCACTCCAGTTTATATTTTTATCAGGGGATGCAATTGAAATTAAAAAAAATCTTGCAGTATCTATACCGTATTTTCTGCTGATAGTTTCAGGGAGTATAACATTCCCCTTTGACTTTGACATTTTCTCTCCATCATAACCATGCAACATTCCTTGATTAAATAATTTTAAAAATGGCTCGTCAAATTTTACAAATCCCATATCCCTCAAAGCCTTTGTAAAAAACCTGGAATAAAGCAGGTGAAGACATGCATGCTCTGCCCCGCCAATATACTGGTCAACAGGCATCCAGTAGTCAACTTTCTTTTTATCAAATGGCTCTTTTGGGTTTTTATTATCGCAAAACCGCATATAATACCAGCTTGAATCAAAAAAAGTATCCATAGTGTCTGTTTCCCGTCTGGCTTTTGCATTGCATTTTGGACATTTCACATTAACAAATTTTTCATTTGTTGCGAGAGGGTTTCCTTTTCCAAATTTAACATCCATTGGCAGTTTCACAGGCAAATCTTTTTCAGGAACAGGGACAACACCACATTTATCGCAATAAATAATTGGAATTGGCGTTCCCCAATATCTCTGACGAGAAATCAACCAGTCGCGAAGTTTAAATTGAATTTTTTTTCTCCCTAATTTTTTCTTTTCCAAAAATTTCGTGATTTCTTCGCGGGCTTTTTCAGAAGATAAATCATTGAAATCTCCTGAACTAATCAAAATTCCATCTTCAACATAAGGTTTTATTTTATCTCCTTTTTCAGATTTTATAACTTCTTTTATCTCAATCCCATACTTCTTCGCAAATTCAAAATCCCGAAAATCATGTGCAGGCACACCCATAACAATTCCAGAGCCATAATCAGCAACGACAAAATTTCCTGCCCAAATAGGAACCTTCTCTTTTGTAATCGGATTAACTGCATAACTTCCTGTAAAAACACCTTCTTTATCTAAATTTTCCATTTCTTTTTCAGAAACACTTTTTATTTTCTTCAAAAATTTTTCAACTTCTTTTTTTTGTTCTTTTGTAACAAATTCCATTAAACGAGGATGCTGTGCAGAAATCACCATGAATGTAACTCCGTAAATTGTATCAGGACGCGTCGTGAAAACAGGAAATTTTTCATTTCTATTGTCAATCTCAAAATCAATTTCTGCCCCATGTGATTTTCCAATCCAATTTTTCTGCATAAGTTTAATTCTATCCGGCCATTCTAATTTTTCAATGCACTTCAAAAGCTCATCTGTATATGAAGTTGTTTTAACAAACCATTGCTCAAGAAATTTAATCTCAACATCAGTATCATTATGATACTCGCATTTTCCATTATGAACCTGCTCGTTTGCAAGAACAGTATTGCACTTCGGACACCAATTCACAGTAGATTTTTTCTTATATGCAAGCCCTTTCTCAAAAAATTTCAAAAAGAAAAACTGATTCCATTTATAATACGAAATATCGTGGCTCATAAGAATTCTGTTCCAATCATAGCTTAAACCAAGATCACGCATTTGAACAATATAATTTTTAATCGCCTGTTTTGTAAATTTTTTCGGATGAGATTTTGCCCTTATAGCTGCATTTTCAGCAGGAAGTCCAAAGCTGTCAAAACCCATAGGATAGAGAACATTAAATCCCTTCATTCTTTTAAATCTCGCCAAAATATCTCCAAGTGTGTAATTAAAAGCATGTCCCATATGCAAACCTGAAGCAGAAGGATAGGGGTACATCTCAAGAACATAAAAATTTTTTTTCTTAGAATTTTCCTTAGCTTCAAAAACTTTTTTTTCCTCCCACTTCTTCTGCCATTTCTTTTCTATTCTTCTAAAGTCAGTTTCCATATTATATTAACGGCGAAGTGTATTTAAAATGTTTCCACCAGAAGGATGAAAAGTCGGCTCTCCATAATTTATATGAAATCTATTTCGAGAAAATGTATTAAAAGTTATTGATACAGCCCCTTCTGGAAGTTCTAAAATATCGCCGTTTGAAGAGAAAGGAATATCATCAAAAAATCTGACAAGTCCTGATTTTAGTCTATAATTGCGTGCACCTTCTGGGATTTTAATATTCTCTCCTTTTTCAATCTTAATAGAACAAATATATTCAGTCATCTCAATTGCAAAAACCTCCTTTCAATTTCAAATTAATATAAAAATTTTGAGCCATTTTATTTAGGAAAATTTAAAATAGCCCTTATAACAGAGCAATGACTAACACAATAATCAGAATCAAAATGTTTTGCATTAGTCTCATAATCATAATTTAGAAAAAGGAGTTTTTAAATTCTTTTATCTCGCAATTAACTCTGCTTTTCCAAATCTTTAAATAATCTTTTAATTTCATTTTAAGATGGACAAAATACCTGCATATCTAAGCGGAAAAATTATCGCCAGCAATGATTCTAAAGCACATGCTCTTCATAACAAAAGCCACTTTGGAGAGAAAACCGACGACAAAATACAATACACTCTATCTGAAGCATTTTTTCTCGTTGAAAAAGACAAGATGGAGATTTTTTCGCAGAATAAAAAATTATCAAAAAACGAGATTCAAAACAGATTAAGCAGAATAGATAAAAGGTTTTTTCTTAAATACTCTGTCTTCAAAGATTTGCGAGAAAAAGGATATATAGTAAAAACAGCACTAAAATTTGGAGCTGACTTTCGTGTCTATGATAAAGGGAAAAAACCTGGCGATAAGCATGCTAAATGGATTGTATTTGTAGAACATGAATCGCAAAAACTCGCATGGCATGAATTTTCCGCGAAGAATCGCGTCGCGCATTCCACTAAAAAAAACCTGCTGATTGCAATTATAGACGAAGAAGGAGACATAACTTATTATGAAGTAAGATGGGTGAAGCCATAACAAATTTTATAATAGAAACAATTCTCTTAAAATCATGCCTGTTCAAGATGCGTCGCAGATAAAAGAAAAGATAATCCAAACTATAAATATAAAGGGACCGAGCCTTCCTGTTCATTTAGCAAGTGCATGCGGGCAGAGTATTCTCTTCACTTCTGCATTTTTATCTGAGTTATTCTCTGAAAAGAAGATAAAAATCAGCAATCTGCGTGTTGGAAGCTCTCCTATTTATTTTCTTCCTGGACAGGAGCCGATGCTGGAAAATTTTTCACAATATCTTAAAAGCAGAGAAAAAGAAGCATATCTTCTGCTTAAAGGAAAAAAATCTTTAAAAGATGAAGAGCAAGAACCTGCAATCCGCGTTGCATTGAGAGCAATTAGAGATTTTGCAATTCCGTTTGATAGAAGCGGGGAGATTTATTGGAGGTATTTTACTGCTTCTGAAGAAGAAATTCAAGGAGAAAAGCCAAAAATTAAAGAAGAAGAAAAAGGAAAAATCTCCAAAGAACTTGAAATTTTTGAGAAGCCTAAGCAAAAAAAGAAGCAGGTGAAAAAAAAGTCTTCTGCAAAAAATGAAAAATTTTTCGAGAGAGTCAAAGAATTTTTATCAAAAAAAGAAATCCAAATCTTAAATATAGAAAATTTCAGGAAAGATGAACTGCTTTTAAGAGCAAAAGAGAATGAAGAAGAAAAATTGTTTATAATATATAATAAAAAAAGAATAACAGAATCGGATATAGTCTCTGCCTATAAAAAAGCCTTAGAATTCAATTTAAAATATGTAGTTTTAAGTTTTGGAGAACCTGCAAAAAAACTCGACAATTTCATCAAAGCAGCAAAAAATCTGTCAAAAATAGAAAAAATAGAATAATATTACCTAGCAGATTTTTACTTAAGGAAATACAAAAATATTTAAAAACTAAAAATTAAACACTTTAACATGGGAAAAATAAAATCTAAAATGATTAAAAAATCAGCTGAAAGATTAATAAAAGAAAATATAGACTTTGAAGGTGAGTTTGATAGGAATAAAAAAATTCTAGGAAGCACCATGCCAAGTAAAAAATTAAGAAACCGCTTGGCTGGATATATCGCAAGGTTGAAAAAACAGGAAAAGAAAAAACAGGAAATTCTCTCAATTAAATAAAACAAGAGAAATAGGCATCGCAGAAGTTATCAGAAAAAATTTCTAAAAGACAAAGATATAAAAATAGAGAACATAAAAATCAATAGTGAAGAATTTGAAAACAAGGACAAAAAGACAACTGTATCTATTATTGAAATAATACTAAACAAATAGTCTTATTTTTTAGATTTATTTATTCTTAATAAGAACCTCAAAACTTTTAAATTATACTCTTTTAATAATCTTGTCTCTGTAGCTCAGTCGTCAGAGCGCTGCTCTCATGAGTGTGAATTTTAATTCGCATACATTGAAGGGAAAATTTTCGATTTCCAGTCTATGAGTCTTTTGTATTTCAAATACTGAGAAAGGCAGAGGTCAGGGGTTAAAATCCCCTCAGAGACATTCATTGTCCCTGCTCACAAATTCACGAAATCAAAAACATTATCTTCTCTCTTTATTTTGCTGTAAAAAAATAAGAAAATAATAAAAAATAGAACCAATCAGTGGAAGGAATATTAAGATTAAAATCCATCTTATTTTTCTATTTTTACTCATAGAATTTTTTTTAATGCAATTAAAAATCATAAAAATCCACAAGATAAGAAGGAAAACTGCAAAAGCCAAAAGCACAAAGAACAACAAGATTAAAACAGGCATTAGAATATAAATCACACTCTCCATAAAATTAAACAGAAAAAGCATTTAAATTACTTTTTAATCAATTGAAAATTTTCAATCCGTCATCCTTTTTTCTTGGGATAATATGAAAATGAATATGCCCAACTATCTGCCCTCCTGCCTCGAAACCATTATTTACTATATTAAATCCATCGCAGTTTTCTCTTTTCATAATTTTACTTGTTGTTTTTTTAAGGCAGTCAATAAGCTCTTCTCCTGTATTTTCAGGTAGATTAAATAATGTGTCATAATGCTCTTTAGAAATAACTAGCGCGTGTCCTTCAACAATCGGGTCAATATCAAAAATAGAAAAAAATTTCTTATTTTCATAAATTTTTTCAGTAGGAACCTTTCCTCCGGAAATTTTGCAGAAGATACAATCTTTCATAAAAACAAATACAATTTGCAATTTAAAAATCTAATGTATAAAAAGATTCCCAAGTAACATATTAAAAAATAAAAATAAAAAATTAGATTATCTTTTCTTTTTTTTCTTTTTTGTTGTTTTTTTAGCTGTTTTTTTCTTAGCAGCTTTTTTCTTTGCCATATCAATAACCTCTTTTTTAATTAAACAATTAAAGATTTTAATATTTAAAAAACTTTTGTAAAATAAAAATAAAATAAAAATTACTAATTTTTACCCTCGGGAAAATTGATAAAGGGTTTTCCTGCTTTTTCAAATTTAATCTCATTATTGATTAATTTTCCTAAAATATTTTTTAAATTAAGAATTTTTACCCTTATTTGTCTTGCAGTATCTCTATCTCTAATTGTGGCGTCTTTGTTTTTTACAGAATCTCCGTCGACAGTTATGCAGTAAGGAGTTCCAATCTCGTCCTGCCGTGCATATCTTCTTCCAACACTTCCGCTTTCATCATAAACAACATTAAATTCTTTTTTCAACCCTCTATAAATTTTCATTGACAATTTTACAAGTTCCTCTTTATTCTTCACCAGAGGAAAAACTGCTGATTTAATCGGAGCAAGCTTTGGATGCAACTTCAAAATAATATTTTCTTTTTTTTCGTCTTTAAAAAAAGCATCAAACATAAAAACTAAAAAAGCCCTCTCAACTCCCTGACTCGGTTCGCAGATTACATGAGGAATTAATCTTTTTCCATCGTCTTTTACAATCTCCATCTTGACTTTTGAATATTTTTGATGCTGTTTTAAATCATAATCTGTCCTGTTCGCAATTCCCTGAAGTTCTTTCCAGCCAAAAGGAAAATGATATTCTAAATCCCACGTGTCCAGTGCGTAATGTGATTTCTCTTCGGAAATATGCTGTCTGATTCTAAAATTATCCGGATTTGCCCCTAAACTAACAAACCATAAAAACTCCTGCTCAAGCCAGTAAGCATGCCAGTCTGTTTTAATAATTCCTTTTTCATAAGCATCTTTAAATTTCATTTTAACAGGCTCTTTATTCTGCCTCTGCAACTCTTCTGAATAAATTAAAATTTCTGAATTCCCTATTTTATAAGATAACTTTTCATCAGGGTCTACAAAATATTCTATCTCCATCTGTTCAAACTCTCTGCATCTAAACAAAAAATCCCTCGGAGAAATTTCATTTCTAAAAGCTTTTCCTATCTGCGCAATTCCAAAAGGAAGTTTCAATCTTGCATTATCTTGTACTAATTTAAAATTTGTAAAAATCAACTGCGCTGTTTCTGGCCTCAAATAAGAAGTTACAGAGTCTCCCTTAACAGGTCCTACATTTGTTGTGAACATAGGGTTAAATTCTCCTTTATTTTCAAATTCCCCTCCGCACTTCTCACAGGAAATTTTTCCGACTTCATGTTTATCTATTTTTGTTTTATTTTTGCATTTTTTGCAAACAACTGCAACATCAACAAAACTCGCAACATGCCCTGACGCCTCCCAAACTTTCGGATTTGTAATTATACTTCCATCAATTCCAACAACATCTTCTCTTTGACGGACATGAAAATCCCACCACTGATTTTTAATATTATTCTTCAATTCAACTCCCAGATGCCCAAAATCCCAAAAACCAGCTAAACCTCCGTAGACTTCAGCACTTGGATAAACAAAGCCTTTTCTTTTGCAGAAAGACGCAAGTTCTTCAATAGAAATTTCTTCTTTAATATTTTTTTCAGTATTTTCTTTTTTCATTTTTTCAAAATTTTTTTTATTTTCAGAAAGTAAAGGCAAATTTTCTATAATCTGTTTTGCTTTCTTTTCAGCCTCTTCTCTGTCCTTTCCTAGATAAGCCAAACATTTGCTGACAACCTTCCCTTCGACTCTCTTTGTCTTGTTAAGATAATAATAATCTCTTCCTGAAATTTTTTTTCTGACTATAAAAGCCATAAAAAGTTTAGTAACTGCAATTATTTAAATATTACTTAAAACTTTATATAATTCTTTTGCCTTTTTGTCTTATTATAAAACAACATAAATTATTTTTTGAATTCTAAGCGGAGGGCGGGACTCGAACCCGCGAATACTCGCTATCTGCATTAATCACAAACTTAGTGAGGAAACAAGATTCCCAAACTGCAGGCGAGGGCAGTAGCCGCTGTGCCACCTCCGCATAAATCAGATAAGATATATTCATTTAAAATTATTGCTATAATGCCTATCTCCGAGCAATAGATAACTTATTTGGGTTGTGGAGTGTCTACAGAGGAATCATCGATAACATTTTAATATGGATTATTATTATATTCCTTATGAAAAAGAAGGGGATATATTGTTTAATTTTATTTTTATTAATTATACCAATTATCTGGGCGATTCCTCAATTATCATTTGTTCAACAAGCTCCTGCAGACATAAGCACCACTAATTTATATGATTCTGTGCTCAATATAACCTATAACCTTACAGATGTAGCAGGACTAAATGCCTCTAGCATAAAAATTTATTATAAAACAAATTCCCCTGATTCTGATTGTTATATATACATAAATGGAACTTCTATTTGTGGTTATCAGCAAACAAGCTATTCTTCAAATTCTTCTGATTTATATTCCTTTAATTTATATGGAAGAGATGTTTATCCTGGAATTTATAATTATAATGAAACTATAATGATTAATACAACACATCAGTCTTATTTGCTTGATTCAAATACTTCTTATCTGAAAATCAGATTGTTTAATGTATCAAACACCAATGCTTATTCTGTTTTTGAATTATTTGCTAACGCTTCTTCTACTTCAGAGCCCCTAAGAATTTATTATTGTAATTCTTCTTTTACTTACAGAAATCCTTTGACAAGTCCAAATTGTATAAATTTTTATAATCTAGATGCAGGCATTCCATTTAATCATACACACCCCCCCCAATCAGCACATCATCTGATTCCTTTTGCTGTAAATACAACTACTGGAAAAATTGGGGATGTTTATGTGACACCTACTTCATATTTTTTATTAAGAGGGAGAGATGACAGTGATTGGAGAGCTTATTATATTCCGAATATATCAAGGCAAGATACAATACAAAATATGTCTTCAGGGCTTACTGCTACATTAAGGCCAGATGCTGTTGGTTCTTCCACTAACTTGGTTTCTGTCCCTACTGGCACTGCAAACTGGCAGGCTGTGGATGATGTAACTTCTGATGGGGATTTGACATATGTTCGTGGTCCTTCAACAACTGTTATTACTTATGATTTATATAATATTTCAAATTTATCTTCTACACCTGCCTCAATAAAAAAAGTTACTGTTTATATTGTTGTTAGGGCAACTACTCAATGTCAAGGATTATGTCAAGCAAGAACAGAATTAAGAACAAATGGGGTGGACTATCATGGAACAACAATAACTCTTTCAGGAACTGCTTATACAATTTATTCTACAGAATATATAAATAACCCAAGTACAGGACAACCCTGGACAGAAGATGAAATCAATGCCTTACAAGTTGGAGTTGGATTAAAAAGTAACAGGGACAGTAATAACTGGAGAGCGCGGGCAACACAAGTATATGCAATTGTAGAATATACAGACTGGACTAATTTTTCCGGGACTGTTGATGCACATCTACATCAATATGATGGCTCGGATATTTTTTATTATTATACCTGTGCAAATGATAATTCTGGGAATGAAAATTGTTCTGCACTGAAGTTTGATGTGATTGATTTAAGAGGATTGCCTCCGATAGCTCCTGAAGTATATGCTCCTGTAACTAATTATTACTCAGGAGAAATAGTCATAAATTACACAGAATCTATGTCTCCTAATGAATACCCTATATCTTACTATAATATATCTCTTTTTTATCCTAATGTAACATTTGTCCAAACAATCCAAGCAAATAATAGCATAAGTTTATCTTATATATGGAATAGTAGTGAGGCCAGTGACGGAAGCTATAGAATTAGTGTAGAAGCGTGCGATAATCAAGGACAATGTTCTTCAGGAAGGTCTCAAATATTTTTAATAGATAATACAAAACCAGTTGTAAATTTCACTCTGCCAACTGAAATCTCAGGAAGCAATTTATCTAGAAATTATATCTATGTAAATGTAACTTCAATAGATACTAATTTTGATAGAATAAGAATATTATTATACAACTCATCACAAAACCACATTCAGACAGCTTCTGAATTTTCCTCTCCTGCTTTCTGGAACTTTATTGATCTTGAAGATGGAATTTATTACTTCAATGCAACTGCTTTTGATTTAGCAGGTAATTCTAATTCAACTGAAACAAGAAATGTAACAATTGACACAACAGGCCCGGTTGTGCAATTTGTCTCTTCAACAACTTCTGATGGATATCATAATCAAACCTGGATTTATGCAAATGTAACTGCAGTTGATGCACTTTCTGAATTAAAAAATATAACTATTTACTTATATAACTCAACAGAAAATTTAATTAATTCTACAAATAGCACAACATCTCCTCTGCAGATTAACTTCACGGGCCTTGCTTATGATACATATTTTATAAATGCAACTGCTTATGATGTTTTGAATAATTCAGATTCCTCAGAAACAATAGCAATAGTTTTATCTGCAACACCAGATACAACTCCTCCAGCTTCTGTAACTTATTTAAATTCTAGTGTTGTTAATAATACAGCAATCGCCTGGCAGTGGACAAATCCTTTAGATGAAGATTTTGACTCTGCAATTTTATATCTAAATAGTGTGAATATAATAAATACATCAAATAATTATTACAATGCAACAGATTTATCTTGCAACACAGAATATCACTTAACAATCCACACAAATGATTACAGCAACAATGTAAACACAGCAGATGTTACAAATACAAACACAACAAGTGCCTGTCCAGACACAGCCCCTCCTGCCTCTGTAACAGGCTTATTTTCTAATGTTATAAGCTCAACTATAATTAGTTGGCAATGGAATAATCCTGGAGATGCAGATTTCAGTTCCACAATCTTATATTTAAATGGTATAAACGTGGCTGACACTACAAATGAAGATTATAATGCTACTGGATTAACATGTAACACCCAATATAATCTAACAATCAATACAAGAGATACTCTTTGGAATATTAATACTGTTGATGTGACAGATACTGCCACAACAAGTGCCTGTCCAGGCACACCTGCTGTAACTCCTTCTGGAAGTAGCAGGAGGGGAAGTTATATTATTTATAGACCCACACAAGAAGAACTAAATAATGGGTATACAAAAATTATGTATCAAAATTGGGAAGTTTATTTCATAATAGAAAATAAATCCCATACTCTTAAAATCAACTATATTATCTCAGATGCTGTCAAAATTAGTATTTCATCTGAAATTCAAGAGGCCACACTTCTAAAAGGAGAAGAAAAGAAATTTGAAATGACAGGAGACAATTATTATGATTTACTGGTTAAATTAAATTCTATTGATTATTCCACAGTTAACCTCACTATAAAAACAATTCATGAAGAAAAAGAAAAAATAAATATTCCTGTAAATGAGATCCTAACCAATGAAACGCCAACAGAAAATAAAACAGAGATTGAAAAAATTGAACCAATTTTAAAATGGAAGTTGTTTGTCGCCATAATTGTCGTTATTTTTATATTAATTCTATTAGGTGACAACATCAAGAAAAAAACTCTACGATACAGAAAATATTCAAAAGTTCGGATTTTTTGAGTCCAAAAAATTCATAAAAGATTTTTATGATATTTCTTGAGTCTAAGTGTTGGCTATATACCACAACTATAAGGACATTGACTTTTTTTCGAATGCCCCGGACAGGATTCGAACCTGCGACTTCCAGCTTTCTTTAAATTTTAGAAGGCTGGCACTCTATCCAGCTGAGTTACCGGGGCTATAAATCATAAAGAAAAAGTTGTATTTAAAATGTTTCTATCATACTTCAACAACGTCAAAATCTTTGGCAATTTTGATGTTTTTAAAAATTTTTTTAGCATCATCAAGAAGGGGTTTTGCATTCTTCTCATATCTCTGGCTTATATGTGTTAAAAATAACTTCTTCACTTTTGCTTTTTTCGCAATCTCTCCTGCTTGCTTTGAAGTCAAATGCAAATGCTCTTTTGCATGGTTCTTCATGTCCTCGCTGAAGCTGGACTCACACACAAACACATCTGCATTTTCAGCAAATTTAATAATTTTTTTGTGAAAAGAAGTATCTAATACAAAAGATATCTTCTTGCCTTCTTCAAGATAAATCAACCTTTTAGCAGAGTATTTTTTTCCTTGATAAAAAACATTTTTTCCTTGTTTGATTTTTTGAAGCAAAGGTCCTGCTGGCAGTTTAGATTTCAGTAATTTTTCCTTGTTTATCCTTCGCTGTTCTTTTAAAATAAAATTGTAAGCATTGCATGGAACCCTGTGATTCATTGCTTCTGCTTCCAAATAAAAATCATTCGACTCAAAAAACTTTCCTGAAACTTCTTCTATCTTTACTTTATATTCTCTTTTAAATTCAAGGGCATCTAAAATACCGTCGAGAAATTTTTTTATGCCTTTGGGACCATAAATAAAAAGAGTTTTATTATAACCACTCAAAGAAAATGTTGCAAGAAGCCCAGGAAGTCCGAGAATATGGTCTAAGTGCTTGTGTGTAATCAAAATTCTTGTTACTTTGCACGGATTTAGTTTTGCTGTTCTAAACTGCCGTTGTATGCCTTCTCCACAGTCAACTAAAATATTTTCCTCATTATAAACAAGTAAAGTTCCGCTGTGATTTCTGCTCGCGCTAGGAATGTTAGCAGAAGTTCCTAAAAAAATTATTTTAATTTTTTTTACCATAAAAAATTAAAGAAAAAATTGTTTAAATAACTTCTGAAAGCACAGCTAAGATAAATGCCAAGAAATCAACCTTGCGAAAATTAACAGGCTTAACGCATCACTCTTTTTTTAGAGCAGTTGAAGCAGGAGATATAAAGATTATCGTATCTCCCCTTAAAAAAGTCAGTCCAAGGTTTCTCTTGATCTCGCCATTCTGCATTTCTTTGATATTGTCCAGCACTAAATTAATGTGGATATCAAAAGCGAGCAAAGTTCCAACAAACTGTTTGTCGCCTTTCAAATGCACCAAAACTTCTTTGCCCTTAGAATTGTTCAGCAAATCCAAAGGCCTTTCAATACTGTTTATCATTAATTAATCTCACTAAAAGTATTTTTAAACTTTTTTATTCGTGAAAAATAGTTCTCGGAAAAGTTTATAAACAAAAAACCAACTTAAATGATATGAAAAAAGGGAAAAAAATTTCAGGCGGAAAATATACTAAAAGACGAAAAAAGAAAAAATATGAACGGGTAGGACAGAAAAGAATAGTAAAACTCGGAGAAGAAAAAAGAAAACTAAAAAAAATAAGAGGGGGAAATAAAAAGGTTTTTTTGTTAAAAGCAAAAATAATAAATGTAATAAATAAAAATAAAGTTCAGAAGGCAGAAATAAAAAATGTTCTTGAAACTCCTTCAAATAAATTCCTTGCAAGGCAGAATGTTTTGACAAAGGGGACAATAGTAGATACATCTATTGGAAAAGTAAAAATAACAAACCGCCCAAGTCAAGAAGGAATGATTAATGGAGTTTTGGTAGAATTAAAAAATTAAAAATATATCAAAATAAGTTTCAGATGGATTTTCAATAAATTTTTACTATTTTAACATAATTATAAAAACCAAAAGTTTTTTATAGTCGAAAAGTTTATAAAACTTACGATTAACTCTTTTACCGACGGCAAAATGGCAAATATTAAAAAATGTCCAGAATGTGGCAGTATTCACTTAACTTATGATTCTCATCTCGGAGAAATTATCTGCAATGACTGTGGTCTTGTCGTAGAAGAGAAAATGGTGGATACTGGAATTGATTTGTCTGGAAAATTTGACAAAAGTGAAAAAAAAGGGAGAGGAGGAGCTCCGATTTCTATGCAGAAATTTGATAAAGGATTAACAACAAATGTAGGGGAAATTTCAGATATTTACAAACTTGAACCCGGACAAACACGGAAATTTTTAAGATTAAAAAAATGGCAGGAAAGAGTCTCGACTTCAATTGAAAGAAATTTAAGACTCGCGATGGCAGAATTAAGAGTTATTGCGTCTTATTTAAATCTCCCAAATGTGGTAAGAGATGAAGCCTCAAGAATTTACAATCATGTTCTGCAGAGGGGATTAGTAAGAGGAAGAAGCATGGAATCAGTAATTGCTGCCTGTCTTTATGCTGCCTGTCGCTCCTACAACATACCACGAACCCTCGATGAAATGGCAACTGCATCAGATGTTGAAAGAAAAGAAATTGGAAGAACTTATAGATTTATAATAAGAAAAATGCAAATAAAAGTTACGCAAAGTTCTCCAAAAGATTATATCTCAAGGTTTTCTTCTGTCTTAAAACTTTCTCCAAAAACTCAAAACGATGCACTCAAGGTCTTGAAAGATGCAGACAGAGTAGAACTAACATCTGGTAGGGGTCCTGCAGGAATTGCTGCTGCAGCACTTTACGTCGCTGCCCTGATGAATGATGAGAAAAAAACACAAAGGGAAGTTGCTGACATTGCTGGAATAACAGAAGTAACAATAAGAAACAGATACAAAGAGTTAATAGAGAAATTAAAATTAGAAGAAAAAATAAAACTAAAAGAAAGAGAATTTTCTAAGAAAAAATAATTCTAAACATTTTTATATTTTGAATTTATCTAAAAATCATGCGGAGATGCCGGAGTGGTCAAACGGGACGGACTCAAGATCCGTTAGCTTAGTGCTTACCTAGGTTCGAATCCTAGTCTCCGCATTTTATTTAATTAACATCTGTACTAACTTAATAGTAAATACAGGATAGAAATATTTATAAATTAAAAAATTCTAATAAAATTATGGAAAAAGGCTTATCAACTATTTTAGGAACATTAGTATTAGGAACAGCAATAGCAGTAAGTGGATGCTCAGGTTCACCATTACAGATGAGAAACCCTGAAGGAGAAGTTTATAAAAAATATAATCCTGCTCCAACAACTGTAGAGAATACAAATGCTAATAGAAAAATAATAGACCATAATTTTGATTTAGCAAAAAAAGAAAGAGAAAAACTTAATGATGAAGTATATAGTCTTAGTAAATACGTGCGTGGCGACATAAAAGAAAGACTTGTTGCTTTAGAAGTAAATCAAGAAAAAGATGTTCAAAATAGGGGAAATTATTTTCATTCTAATGTAACTAAGAAAGATAATCTTATATTATGGGAATTAGGTATAAGAGACTTATATTCTAGAGGAATAGTAATAAAAGACAAACCAACTAATCATAAAAAAATTGGTTATTTAGTTCCACGGGAATCATTATTTCCTGAAGAATATTATCCAACTGCAGGAGAATATGAAATAGATACTGGAAGAAATTTCTTCGTGCCAAAAGAAGATATGGATAAAATTTTAGGAAAAATTAAAAAAATAGTCGAAAACCAAAAAGCAATGAAAATAAAAGAATTCTTAAGAGATTATATTAAGTCAAAGAAAAAATAATTAAATAACTTCAAAATCAGCTATCCAATAATCAACAGCATCATTGCTACTTACTGTACAAAGAGGAATTGTATTGCTGACGTCATTTATTATTTTAACTGTATAAGTTCCAAGAGCAAGTTTTTCTTGATTCCCTAGTGAGAGATCAGATAAGAAAAGAGATTCATCTAATAAATTAATTGAATAAGTAGAAGAAGAATCAAATTGAATTTGTTTATTACGAACAAAATATTCTACCTCCCCTTTCTTATAAGAAATAGAAAGCATTGCTTTAACATCCTTACAATCTTCATCTCCTCTCAAAATTAATGTAGTTGGATTAGTAAATTTTTCAGGAGATTTTAAACCTGCAGGAAATATATCTCTATCTCCTTCATTAAATTCTACAATAGAAATTCCTGCCCCTATTTTTTCACATTTTTTCTCTGCAGTTTTACAATTAACAGAACTATCAGCTGTAGTTGTTCTTGTCGCATAAACCCCATTACCCGTCGCTGTCCTCTTAACAATAGTTGTTTCTTTTTTATCTATTTTTTCTAATAATTTTCCATAAGATTCTTTCGCAAGTCCTGCATAAGCATCTGCTTTTATCAGCAATAATCTTGCTTTTTGACTGCTCTTTGCAACTTTGCTGTAATAATTATTAACATTAACAATTTGCACTTGAAGTTCTTCTCCTTTTAACTCTTTTATTAATTTATCAAAATTGGTATCATCTAAAAATTCTTTTTCACTTCTTAAAAATTCTAAATAAGAATCACTTACTGCTCCAAGGGTTGCATTTTCTATTTCTAAACTTTTTATTACATTTTTCACACTTTCTGTATCAAGCCAGCATCCGATATTAGGGTCATCGCAGTAACCGATTTTTCTCCATCTCGCACTTTCTGTTCCTGCTTTTGCATCTGTCCCAACACCAGGATCACTAGTTGCGCAGATTCTTATAATTCCTCTGTTATAAATTTCAGGATTTACAGTCTCCTCAACACCAGCCTGCAAATTAGGACTCAGAAGACTATAAGCACTAGGAGTTCCTGCTATGCAATCCTCTAATCTTGTAACTGTCTCTGTTGCCTGCTCCTGCATATACAAATCATTCATATAATCAACTGCAAATGAAGTAGACACCTGCTTGAATCCACACTCCTCTTGGTTATTAACTTTAATACACAATTCCTGATATCCTGCAGGTGCTGTAAAATCTTTTGTTTCAGAAGCATAACCTCCCATTGGTATATAACCAGATGCAACAAACCTTGGCGTCGATGTGTCCTGATAATATGCACTACTTGTCCCGCCTTTCAAATAAACACTGTAATAAGCCCTAGACTCTTTTCCTGCATAAATATGATAAAACACTTTATATTGAGAAATAGGTGGAACTGTTGCTGTTGTGAATAGTATTTCATCAAACTTTCCATGGAACTGCGGAGGAGAGCGCGGGTCTGTGAGAGAATCAAGTAAATTTCCTCCATCAGGATAAGTGCCTGAAATTGAAACCTCGCAAACAGAATCAGTAATCCCTTCTATAAGCCTTTGTTTAAATGATGTATAAGAATTTTCAGAATAATATTGTATAAAATAATCCATTGACTTTTCAGCATTTTGCCATGCAGAAGCAACAGTCATATATTCTCCTCCTCCTCGCGAACGCTGTCCTGCAATATACTCTAAAACTTTAGGAATAATTATTTTTGTAAGTGGAATTGCCTGTCTCCAGAAAAACTCGCAGAGGTGTATGCTGTAAATCTCATCGCAGATTCCAACCATATCCCCTGTTGTCAAGCTCTCATTAAGGCAGTCTCTATAAGAAGTCAGAACAGAAATCCACCCGTCCATTCCTGCTTTAATTCCTGTCAAGCAAACTGGAATAGCAACACCTCCTTCAAGAGGATTTCCAAAATTAGGTAAGCACAATGCAACACTTCCGATTATTCCTGACTGCACAACATCCTGAACAGGAAAAGTGCCCCCAAAATCACACCTGCTCGACGGGCATATAACAGGGTCGCACACATTAAATAAAACATTGCACTCTGTAGCAGACATTAAATCATAGCACTGAATATCAGGAATATCCACAGCAGGTTTTCCGACGAGAACACTAATTGAACCACCACATTGAGTTGAAACTGAAATTTTATTAATACTTTGTTTATACTGTCTTTGTGCATCTTGTACTGCTTTTATTGCACATGAAACTAATTTAGATGCTTCACTTTCACTTAAACCATGAAAAAAATTCAATGGCTGTCCAGTAGCAAGATTAATCATTATACACTCGTCATCTCCTTTTCTATTGTTTTCAATTCCATCAGTACCAATATTGCAAACCCAAAAACTATTTAATCTTCCAGAGGTTTGATAAGAAGTTGTTGCATCTGTCGTCGGAAGCGACTGGCTCACAGAAACATACCACCCGTTCTTTAAATCAAACGGAACAATCGCAGGCGTGCCCTTATACGGCTCTGTTTCATAATACCTCGCATAAACTTTTGTCTCTCCTTCTGAATATTTATATTCATTTTGATAAAGTGTTCTATCACTAAAAACAACATTAGCATTTTGAATTTCTTTGTAATTTGGATCGCAGTATGGTTGATTTATTTGGTCTGTTGAAGCGCAATCAATTAACTTGTTTAAATCTTCATCATAAATATCTTTTACCCTATACTGACTTACACTAATTTTCTCTAACTCAAGATAATAAGTTTTTCCTTTATGAAGTAATAATTGAATATAGGCTCCTTTCTGAATAGATTTCATATTATTAGGTACGACTGCTCCTGTATAATAAATAGTTCCTACTCTTTTTTCAGTTGGTAAATTTATTGTAGCCACATCACTATCAAGTCCATATTCTTCCTTTGCTGTTGTTTGAAAAGTAGTTTTTTCAACATAATCTCCTGCTGCCTTATTAATATCAAAAGCAAGAGCATAAAGTTCTCTCTTTGCTATTTTATTCTCAGGGTCTTTTTCCAAAATCATTAAATTATATTCAATTGCCCTCACCTGCTCATTTGTATAATAATGATTTTTCTTCCAAACCTCTGGATTTAATTTATTTATTAATTCACTAACTTCAACAAATTCTCCTTTTTTAAGAGGATTTTCAATTTTTTTACTCTTCCCATAGTTTTTCAAAGCATTAATAGTTGCTTCTGCATTTACAGGAACAATTTCTTCAGTATCATAAACTTTTGTTCCGAAAATTCCTTCTTCTGTTTCAAATTGTTTTTGCCTGTTCTGCAAAAGTTCATTTTGCTGTTTAATAGTCTCCTCCCTCATTTTAATTTCTTCTTCAATTTCTTTTTCCTTCATTGAAAAGCACTTATCCAAAGAATCATATTTTTCTTTTGCAACTTCACCAGAGCAAAACTCATACCAACCGCCTTTGCCTCTCATAGCTTCCTGTCTTGCTATTGCTTTTCCATCCCAGTTTGTAATAATGTTTTTCAAAGTAATTAAAGTTCCAGTCGCCAGGCAAGCTGTTTTCAGAGTTTTAACAGCATTCCCGAGATTCTCTGATTTCTCTGTCCATTCTTTAATTGACTCCTCTAAATCCGCGACTTTCTTTTTTATCTGCTCTGGAGAAAGCTGTATTGCCCTCTTCTCAATTCCCACTCTAAAAGAAAAATTAGTAGTTGTCCCTGCATTTTCTATTGTTGGTATAACACTCACTCTTGCGATTTTTTTAAGATTCACCTTTGCCAAGACAATGCTAAATTGACTTCCAGAAGTTTGAGCAACATCTTTCTGCAGAGTAAATGTCTTTGAAATATCAGCACCATCTTTTTCTGTTGATTTCAGATTAACATTAACACTCGCAACATCATTGCCCAAAGAATCTCTCTCAACAGAAATCAGCTGAAGATAATTCATCGTCGGTGAAACTCCAGTTGTTGTTGCTGGGACAGTTGCAGATAAAGATACTCCGAGTTTCTCGTATTTTTCGAGGACTTTATCTACATAATTAGTATGAAAGGTATCGCAACCTGCTCCTAATCCAACATAACCTAAAAGAGCAGCTTCCCATCCAGAATATTTGAGAGTTTTACAACTATTTTCAACACCATTTTTAAAAGTTTCATATTTTGCTTTCAAATGTGCAGCACCAGCCATAATATTTTTTTTAGGATTAAATCTATCATCACTATCTTTAGTGCATATATCAGGACCTGTACCAGAATAATATTTATTACCTATTTTATTAAGACACTTACTGCAATTCGACCATTCTCCTCCTTTACCCCCAAGAAGATTTCCTTTGTTATCAAAACATCCATCAATAGCAATGAAATTTCCATAAGAAGGAATATTTAGAGAACCCTCTTTAACATTGGGCATAAGTTGCATTAAACCAACAGCTCCTGCCCAACTAATAATATCTTTATTACAACTACTCTCAGTCATCATCAAAGCAACTAATAGCAATGGATCAATTTCATATTGTTCTCCTGCATCTACAACTTCTTGAGCATAATTCTTACAAGAAGAAGAAATAGAACTTCCTGCTTTATCTATTGCATCTTTAACTTCTTGTACAGTTCTACTGACTTTCCATTCTCCCAACTTATCAGGCAACTCCCCACTTATCGGAGCACCTTCATCCAAATAAACAATCTGATTCTTCCTCAAAGTATACGCTGTTGTTGTAGTGCCTCTATGAACAACAATCTCTGCACCATATTCTTCCAGCGACGGTTCATAAATCCCGTCAAAAGAAACTGTCCTCAGCTGTCCATTAATCAAAACATCTTTGCTTGAAATTTCCAAACTTGAAGATTTATAATCTTGTAAAGCGCATAATGTTTTATCTAATTTACTATCTGGATATGCTGTTTGAAATTCTGTGCACAAAGCAATTTTTTCTCTCTTCTGTCCAGTAATATGTGCTAACACAATTTTCTGATAAAAAGCCTGCTCTCCATAACTAATACCAGCATCATTGTAATTTTCTCCTGCAAAACTCTCAGTAATCTGCTGATAAGTTTTCATTGCACTTTCATAATTATTATTAAAATCAGTTTTTTCAACAGAAGAATCAGCAACAGAAAAATCACCTGCTCCTGAAAAACCAGCAAGTTTTATATCTTTTCCAAAAACAGATTTACTCTTGCTCATTTCAATCATCTCAAGATTTTCTCCTACTTTCAAAATACTTTCCCACTTATTAGCACGATTCAGCATAGCCCTAACTCTCGCGCTAATTACAGAAATTTCACTCTCAGTTAATTTGTCAGCACTTGTTCTTGATTTATATAAATAAATAATTAAATCCTCTGTTCTCTCCTCGTCAATTCTAAAGCTTCCTTTTTCAAATCTCGCAGTCCCAACATAACCCAGATAAACAGAAGAGCTGTCATCAGCAGTATATAACTTCTGCCCAATTTCATAAGAATTTTTAGTAGCATCAAATTCTAAATCCACACTCGGGCGGATAACAAGCTGAAAAGGAGCACTTGTGTCATCAGCGTCGCACCTTACATCTATTTTCTGCGAAAGCCCCTGCTTTTCTATGCTCCTGACATAGCATCTATTTTCTAAAAAAGGTTCATTGACTTTCACTTCAACAACATCTGCATTTACTCTTAATCTTGCGCGAGTGTCTGGATTTTCAAGCCCATCTAAACTAATCTGCAGACTTGTAATGCAATCCAAGCCAGGAATTCTTATTTTTTCAGATGTCTGTCCTGTTGTCAGACCAACAGTTGAAATTTTATTGTTCTTATCTGAATAAACAGCAATTGTTGAAAAAAAATCATCAACTGATTCTGCTCTCAGAAAACCCCTGCTGTTCCAGAATCCATATTGGGAATATCTTGAATTCCATTCACTATCACTCATTTCAGGAAGATAAAATTGAGTTCTGCCGATTCCAAATGCATTTCTAATGTCATATTTTATCGTCGCTGTCAAATTTCCAGAAACTTCTTTTGGCAAACTTGATTCATTTCGATTCTGCCTTAAGGTAATCACAACAAAACCAACATTATTCAAAACAGGAGAATTAAGATTAAGTGAAGTTGCAAGTGCTGCCCGTGCAGGATAATAGCCAACTCCTGAAATCTCTTTTGGAATTTCAGAACCTCCAAAAGAAATACTGTCTATAACATCTACATCAACAAGAGGATTCATCTTCGTTGCTCCAATCTGGCAGAGAACTCGCACATCCTGTTCTGCAAGCAAATCACTTCTTACAACAGCAGGCTCGCATCCAAAAGGAGTAATCTGCAGCACAAAATCCTGTCCTGCAGTACACATAGAAGAATCAACCTGCCACAACCCTCCTGTAAAAGAACCTAAAGAACTTCCATAAAACTGGGAATTATAAGAAGACAGCAACGATGAACTGCTATATGAATGAGTGTAAGGATTCCAATTAGAAGAACTGCTGAAAAAAGAACTAGTATATGCTGAAGCAAAAGAAATTAACAAAATTCCGATTAAAAAAAACATTCCGAACTTAAAACTTTTCAATCTCATCTGAAATATATGCTTAACCTTTTTTCTTCAAAAAGAAGATAATTATTTTGAAGATGCTCAAGTGTTACTGGAATAGGCAGTTCTTCTGCATTAATCTCAATTTTATTTGAATTCTCGAGCTGGGATTCCAAAATATAATAATTTAATTTTCCTCCTCCTGCAAGAGCATTTGAAATAATCTGCGACGGGAATGTGATATCAAAACACTGCTTTTCTGTAAGCCCTAACAATGCGCCAAAACCTTGCTGAGGGACATCAACACACTGTTGCTGAACAGATTCCTGCAATCTTATCGAAGAATTTCTGTAAGCATAAACCTGAACTTCATAATCTCCTTGACTCAAACTGATTTTTCTCTGCTCTGGATAAACAATTGTTTTAGAACCCTTTTCTGATGTAAAAGTAATAATAGCGTCGCTGTTGTATTCTCTGCCCCCGAGTTTAAGCTCAAAATCAAGTTCATATAATTTACCCATAATAATTTCAGCACTACCTGGACTCACAGTTGAAAACATAAACTCAGAATCTTCATAACCCTCTGCCCTTGCTATAACAAATCCATTCGCACATTGAGGGAAATACTCGTCGATGACACCATAACTTGTCCCGCCAATATAACACATAGTTGAAAAACATTCATAAGAAATATTTGTTTCAACAGGAGTTAATCTTGAATCATATGTTCTGATTGTAACAGGAGTGTTCTTGTTTTCGCACAAATCAAGAAGCTCTGCCCCAACAGCTTCAGAAGCCATTGGCTCTCTCGGAAGATTTCCTCTTACAACAACTGCAAATGGGAACTGGAAAATTTCATCTCCGCTGAAAATCTGAGTTAAAACAGGATATTTAATGTCATAAACAAAATGATAAGGAACATAGCAGAAACCCAAAATTCCCAAGCCAGGCTGATTTCCAACAGGACTCGCTATAAGCATTGCTCCAGAGGATGGCTCGACGCTGAAAGAATAAGGCCATGTTCTTGAATTCAAAAACCGCACATCCTCTTCAACAGAAACATCAACAATAAAATATTTATCATCCGGGCTTTTCAAATCATAATTCCCGTTTTTTAATTTCAATGCAAGAGTGTTTGCTTCAACAGCTTCTTGTAGTTCAGAAAAAACCTCTTCAGCATTCCAGATTTTAGGAGCACAGCTCATTTCAACTCCGTCAACAGGGGCATAAAGCCGAAGTGTATCAACAGCATATTCCTCTAAAAACAAACTCTTCTGCTCATAAGAATAAATTTTTACTGCAGATTCATACATCTTCCCAAGATTAGAATTCAAAACAACTCCGTGGTTTTTTATAATTGCACTCTCTTCTCCTCTATGAATTTCAAGATTCATATTTATTTTAACATCAACAACATTTTTTCCAATAGTAACATCCACTTTCGGCTCTCCCTGAATAATCTCAAACCCCTGCTCAAAATAAATTTTGAAATTGCAATTTCTTGCTCTTGATTCAATAAATTCAGCAAGTTGTTTTTCCATATTTTTCAAAGTAGGAACCTGTTCTTTCTGGATATTATTTCCAGAAACATAATACCAATAAGGAATTGGATTTCCAAAAAAATCAAGATGATTTGAAAAAGGCATATAAGATGTCCCTGGCTCAAAATCAGAAGGAATAATATACCCTCCCTGAATTCCGAGAATATCAATTCCTATTGATGCATCTGTTTCAAGGCAGAATAAAAAATCATTGTAAATTGGCTCCATTTCTGCAGGAAGCCCCTTCTGAAAAAAAATGTCGCGAAAAACAAAAAAAAGTAAAACACCCCCTACAATAACTATCGCAACAATTATAAAAATTGCAACCTGTGCTTTTTTTTGATTTGCAAAACACCCAAAATCACACCGAGAATTTTTTAATCCTTCCACACCTTTTTTTTGCATAAAAAAATAATGAAAATTATCTATATAAAGTTTATTAAATATCTCTTATATAATAGAATAAAGGTCCTGTAGTCCAGTGGCTAAGACATGTCCTTGACGTGGACAAGACCCCAGTTCAATTCTGGGCAGGACCATATCAAATATCATAAAACAAAATTTCAAAGAAGAACAATCGGGAAAATTTAAAAACTCATTTTTTTATCAATATTTATGAAAATTCCAAAAAAAACAAAAAGATACTGTCCTTATTGCAGAAAGCAAACAGAGCAGAAAATAAAATTAGTTTCAACAGGAGCAAAAAGAGGGGCATTGAAACGCGGTTCAAAAGACAGAGCAAAGTTAAGAGGGCAGAACAGAGGAATAGGAAACAAAGGAAAATATTCAAAACCAGCAGTTTCAAAATTCAAGAGAAAATCAAAAACAACTAAAAAAACAAACATAATGTACACCTGCACAGTTTGTGGAAAATCCAAATATCAAAAAAAAGGCAAAAGAGCAGGAAAACAACTACAAGAATAAAATGAAAAATCTATTAATTAAACTTGACTATCTCCTTTTCGTGAGATTTCTATCAGATTGCAATAAAGAAATCGCTTTTCTGCACAAGAAGGGAAGATCGAAAAAAACTATTTAAATTATTTTCAAATGGCACAAGCAAAAAAGAAAAAAAGATTTTTTGAAGTAGAAATACCGATTATAAAAAAGCAGACACAACTTCAGGCATATGAAATTGAAGATTTAAATGGAAGATTCATAAATTATGATTTAACAAGATTATTAAGAGGAAAAAGTGCAATACTGCAGTTGAAAATAAAAACCGAAGGAAAAGAAATTACAGCAAAACCAATGCAGATAAAAATTCTCCCTTATTTTTTGAGAAAAATGGTGAAGAAAGGGACAAGTTATGCAGAAGATTCTTTTTCAGCAGAATGTAAAGATGCAAAGGTTAAAATAAAGCCGATTTTAGTGACAAGAAGAAAAGTTTCTCGTGTGATAAGAAAAACACTAAGGGAAAAATGCAAGGAAGAATTAATAAATTACATTAAAGAAAAGAATTCAGAATCAATTTTCGAGGAGATTATCAGCAACAGACTGCAAAAAACTTTAAGTTTAAAACTCAAAAAAATTTATCCTCTTTCTCTTTGTGAGATACGAGTCTTAAAAGTAATAGAAAATAAATAAGCTTACGAAACTTTTTCTCTTTATAAAATAAAAATTAAGACTGCAAACTTTCACAAGTTTAATTTATAGCCTTTGCTCTGCAAAAGCCTGCAGAGGGATTTGAACCCCCGACCTACTGCTTTCATGATTCCAGAAGGAAACTAAAACATCCGAAAATATTATTTACAAGGCAGCCGCTCTACCACTGAGCTATGCAGGCAATTAATTAAAATGAAATGCTAATTTAAAAGATTTATTGTTGTTATTTTTTCATCGGAGAATGTTTTTTAGTGCATTTATAGCAAACCCATCCCATATAAAAAGAATCATATTCCAAAGGTCTTCCGCACCTCTTGCAAAAAAAATCTTCATCTCTTGACATTTTAAAAGAAATATCAGAAATAGAAAATAATTATAAAAGTTTATAAAAACTTTAAAGGAGTAAACTTATTTAAGAAGATAAATTTCATAAAAATTTTTCTTGAAGATAAACTAAGCATTCTATGATAAATTCGCGAGCGCCTTTCAAATTCCCTCTTGACTAAAAAAATTTCTTCCATATCTCCAATTAAAGCTGAAAGAGATTTCAAGGAGGAATACTTCTCTTTAAGATTAATAATAAAATTCCAAAATTTCCGTATCTATTATCAAGATAAATACTTTTCCTGCTATACTATTTTACAACAACAGCAGTTCCATATGCAAGCATTTCTGAAGCACCTGCCATAACCATTGAAGTCATAAATCTCATTCCTACAATTGCATTTGCTCCCATCTCAATCGCCTGATTCACCATTCTGTTGTATGCCTCATCCCTTGAATTGCTTGTCATATCCGAATAGGTTTTTATTTCTCCTCCGACGATATTCTTAAATCCTGCTCCAATGTCTCTCCCGATATTCCTTGCTCTTACAGTATTTCCCCTAGCGACTCCAAGAACTTTTACAATTTTCTTTCCAGGTAACTCGTCTGTTGTTGAAACCAAAAATTCTTTCATTTTCTCTCCCTATATTTAATTGATTCAATTTTATCCTCGTTTCTGTTAAATAAAATAAACAAGCCAATTATTAAAATTGGAATCCCATATATCCATGTGAGGAAAGTAAGCTTCTCTGCAAAAAAAACAGGAAGAATAACAAGCACAATTCCTACCATCATCATAATCCCTCCTGTTATTAATCTGCTTGAATTCATAATTCTAAACTATTTTTATTATTAATAAATTTAACTAAATAAAAATTACTTGAATTTATAATTTCCTCCTTCAATTTTAATTGCTTTTCCTTTCACAATTGCATCTGAGATTTTTTTTCTCGCGCTTTTCAAAAGACGAGACAGCGTCGGCTGGCTGATATTCATCTGCTTGCCTGCTTTTATCTGCTCTGTCTGCTCTAAATCAACTAATCGAACAGCCTCGTATTCTTCCAAGGTAAGTATAACCTCTTCTAAATCAGCAAGTCTTATCCCTGCAGGTTTAAAATAAATCACATCCGGCCTGAATCTAATTCTTCTGCAAATTCTTGGGCGGGGCATTTTAAAATAAAATAAAATTTAATAGGTTTATTTAAGTTCCTTCAAAACTTTTTCCAGTTCTTTTTTTTCAGCTTCAATTTCTGCAAGTTCTGCTTCTAAAACTTTTCTTTCTTCATCCTTTGTAAGCTGAACTGGTTGGAAGTATCTCCAGCCAAAACCCCTGCTGAATCCCCTCCCAAAGCCACGCCTAAAGCCAATTCCTGCTCCACATAATCCTAAACTTTTTCCTGTTAAAGCACCTTGTCCTAAAGGTCCTGTTCTATCTTGTCCTGGCATTTTAATTTTTCTCCAATTTAGTTATGAATACATATTCATTATACTATTTAAATGTTTCGCTAAAGATGTTACTTCTCGACAACCTCTACTTTCTTGTCCTCAATTAAAATTTCAGCAATCTCTTTCGAAATATTTGCTACCTGTCCTTTTTGAAACGGCCCTGTTTTTTTTCCTTCAACATCTACAAATTCCTCAACATCATCCAAAAAAACAACAAGTTCATTTTTAGATTCAGATTCTGATTTCCCATTTAGAATCTCACTGAGTTTTTTATCTGAAAAATCAATGCACTTCATAAGCTCCTCAAACAGCTCTTTCTCAAATTGAAGCATATTATCAAAATCCTGCTTTGAAATTCCTGTTTCAGCTGCAATAAGCACAAGATTCAGGATTTTTTTTCTGCGTCTAAGCATAAGCTCCTTGAAAAGAGTTATTGCATTCTCGAGCTGTTTTTTTGTTTTAATGATAACATCAGAAAAAACATCATCGCTCTTTTCAGCAACCTGCTTTTTATCCCTCAGATAATCAGCAACATCAATTACAAAATTTTTAGAAAGATTCTGCAACTGCTCTGAATACCTCTCTTTCCTCGCAGATTCGTAAATATCATTATAAGTTATCATCTTTTAGAAAAATTCAGAGATATTTAATAATTGCTGTGCTTCAAAAATCTATTTGTCAAAACCAACTTTTTTCAGCAGTTCTTTGCCCATAATTCTTCCAAGAGTGCCGATTCTTGCTTCTTTCTCGCAGAATTTTTTTGCTTTTGGAATAGAATCATTATAAAATAAAACAGGGACTGGGTCTGCTGAATGATTTTTTAATTTGCAGGGAGTGGAATGGTCCGCTGTAACAACAACTTTAATTTTTCTTGGTGGAGCAAACTTGCGGAGAAATTTGAAAAGAGTTTTATCCAAGTATTCAATCATCTCCTTTTTCTCAACAGGTTTATTGTCATGTCCAGGAAGATCTGTCTCTTTTATATGAATATAAATATAATCTGAATTTTTGGATTTTTTCAGAACTTTTGTGGAAAATTTAGCTGCTTTACGAAGTCCTTCATACAAACTTTTGTAAGAATCAAAGCTTTTTAGTTTTGGGTAATCAAAAAACTGAACATCCATTCCGCACGACTTTGCAAACCCTATCTCAAGAGGCATATACACTGCAGCAGTCCATCTTCTATAAAGCTTCAGTTTTGGAATCTCTATCCCTGCTCCTCTAACCAACAAATAATTCGCAGGCAACAATCCGATTTTTCTTCTCTCTTCATTAATAGGATGCTTGTCAAGAACTTCAAATGCTTTTTTGAGAAATTCGTTCAAAACATTTGCAGTATACTGCGAATTTTCCTCGTCGTCAAGAGGTTTGCATTCTCCTGCCTTATCAATTAATTTTGATTTCCCTTGATTATATGTAGAATCATTTCCAGAAATATTATCTGAAAAACCGCCTCTCAAAACAAGAACTCCTCTGTGCTGAACAGTTGATTTAATTTCAAATTTAACAGGAAGTGGAATTTTATTTAATGCTTTTACAAGAACTTCTGCTTCAGCTGTTTTCAGTGTTCTACCTGCCCTTCTGTCAATAATATTCATATTATTGTCAACTGTCGCAAAATTAATTCTTAAAGTCAAATCCCCTCTTGTTACATTCAAGCCAGCACCTTTTGCTTCCAACTGCCCTCTTGTGCTGGAAATCAAATCATTTCCAAAAATAGATACAATTGCTTCATCTGATTCTGGAATAAATCCTGGACGAACAGGATACATATAGCCAAGTTCTCCGCGCGTTGCTAAAAAATCAAGATTAGGAGTATTTGCAGATTCTAAAGGTGTTTTATCTCCAAGGAGATTATGAGGTAAATCCCCCATTCCATCAATAATCACAAATATCCCCTTCATAATATAAAACAGATTCTTCTCTTTATAAGAATTTATATTCCTTAAAAGAAGAAAACATTATAAATCTTAAAAAGATTATTAAAACATGTTTGGAAAATTAAAAGAAAAATTAAAATCATGGACAAAAAGAATCTCAAAAGAAGTTGAAGAAATAGAGGAGATTATTGAAAAAAAACCAGAAAGAAAAAAATTAAAGGAGATAAAACTACCTGAAAATTTCAATGCAGGAACCCAAAAATTTGAGCCTGATTTGGAAAAAATTCCTGAAATAGAAAAAGAGCGTAAATCATTTTTAAAAAAAATAACATCAAAAATAAGCAGAGTAAAAATAAATGAAAAAGAATTTGAAGTCTATTCTGAAGAGCTGGAAATGCTCCTGCTTGAAAATAATGTTGCATTCGAAGTCGCAGAAAAAATAATTAAAGAATTAAAGGAAAGGATTGTCGGACAGGACTTGTTGAGAAAAGAAATTGAATCAGAAATAAAAGACATTTTCAAGGAAATTATTCAGGAAATTTTAATTGAGCCTTTTGACATAATAAAAAAAACAAAAGAAAAAAATTCAGATTCAAAAGAGCCATATGTAATTCTCTTCTGCGGAATCAACGGAACAGGCAAAACAACTACAATTGCAAAAATAGCAGAACATCTAAAGAAAAAGGGTTTCACTTGTGTTCTTGCTGCAGCAGACACCTTTCGGGCAGCCTCAATTGAACAAATAAAAAAACACGGAGAAAAATTAAAGATAAAAGTCATAGCAAACGAATACGGCTCTGACCCTGCTTCTGTTGGTTTTGATGCAGTGAATTATGCGAAAAAAAACAAAATAAACTGCGTGCTGATAGATACTGCTGGAAGAATGCATACTGCAAAAAATCTTTTAAATGAAATAGAAAAAATATCCAAAGTCTGCAAGCCTGACTGTAAAATATTCGTAGGAGAAAGTATAACAGGAAACGATGCAATAGAGCAAGTGAAAGGTTTTGATTGGGCAATTGGAATTGATGGGATAATCCTCACAAAAGCAGACATCGATGAAAAAGGCGGAACAGCACTCAGCGTTGGCTATGTGACGAAAAAACCAATTTTATTTTTAGGAACCGGACAGGAGTATGATGCTATTGAGGTTTTTGACAAAAATAAATTTATCAAAAAATTAGGGTTGTAAATTTTTCTGCTATTTGCTTAAAAATTTTAGGGAAAATATTCAAATTTTTCTTTTAATCCTTCAAATAACAGCAGATTTCCTTTGCGAACGGGAAGATCTCCCATCTCATCTTCGCGACGGACAAATGGAAAAATCCCCTCATTATCATTCATATATAATCTTCCGTGCACAACCCTGCAAATTCCCAGCAAAACTTCCTTAGGATCAAGCTGTCTGATTAAAACGACTCTTCTTCTCTGATATTGAGCAAGTTCTGAAAGCCCTATCTTTTTCATAAAACACAGCCAATAAAACAATTATTAAATCTTGCGGAAGATGCTTCTAAAACCCAAAAACTTAATAATCTTCTTTTTGCTTCTAAAATATGCTAGAACATCTTGGAGAAGTTCTTCGGAAAGCAACAAATAAAATAGCAAATGCTATCTTTTTAGACAAAAATTTAGTGGATTCTATTATAAGAGATTTGCAGAGAGTCCTAATTGAAGCAGATGTCAACATACAATTGGTAAAAGAACTATCTGATAAAATAAGAAAATCTGCATTTGATGAAAGAATAAAAGAAATTGATAAAAAAGAGCATCTGATAAAAATTCTCCACGACGAACTTGCACAGATTTTCGGAGAGCACAAACAGCTTAAGATAAAATCAACACAGAACAAAATAATGTTTCTTGGATTATATGGTGCTGGAAAGACAACCACAATAGGAAAATTAGGGAATTATTATGCCAAGAGAGGAAAAAAAGTAATCCTCATCGGGCTTGATGTTCATCGCCCTGCAGCAAAAGAGCAGTTAAAACAGATAGCAGAAAAGAATAAACTAAATTATTTTATTGATTTAGAAGAGACAGATGCATTGAAAACATGGAAAAAATTTGAGAAAAAAATAAAAGATTATGACTTAATATTAATAGATACTGCAGGGAGGCACAATCTTGACAAAGAACTTACAAAAGAAATAAAATCACTCTCTAAAGAAATAAAGCCAACAGAAATAATTTTAGTCATGCCTGCGGATATAGGACAGGCAGCAAAAACACAGGCTAAAGAATTCAAAGAGGCTGTCAATGTTTCCGGTGTTATTATAACAAGAATGGATTCAACTGCAAAAGGTGGTGGTGCTCTGACAGCATGTGCAGAAACCAATGCTCCTATTTATTTTATAACAAACGGGGAAAAAATCAATGACATAGAAGAATTTAATCCAAAGACTTTTTTATCAAGATTGCTGGGCATGGGGGATCTGCAGAATTTAATTGAAAAAATCCGTTCTGTCACAGGCGAAGCAGAGCAGGAAAAAATACAAAAAAAAATACAAGAGGGAAAAATATCCCTGGAAGATGTTATAGAGCAAGTGAAATCTATGAACTCCCTAGGGGGTTTTGAAAAAATAAAATCAATGATACCTGGAATTGGAAGTGCAAAGATTCCTGAAAACATGATAGAGACGCAAGAGCAAAAGATTGCGAAATGGGAGCACATTTTAAAATCTATGACAAAGAAAGAAAGAGAAAACCCTGAAATCCTCGACGACAAAAAAACAGGAACTTCAAGAATGAACAGAATTGCAAGGGGGGCAGGAGTGAATAACTCAGATATCAGAGCTTTGTTAAAGCAATATAAAATGCTGGGTAGTATGATTAAAGAAGGATTTGCAGATATGGATATTTCAAAAGGCATGTCGCAGAAGCAGATGATGAAACTCGCTAAGAAATTCGGAAAGACAAAAAAGATAAGATTTTAAACAGGATATTTCTATAATTCCAATGAATTTAAACACAAGCATCTTAACTATCATTGTAGGAATATTAGGAATTTTATTCGGAACTTTGATAAGCCCCCGTGTGAATCAAAAACTAATACAAAAATACAGCAGAAAAGAATTATTTTTTAAAAAGAAATTAGAGTATTTTGAAAAAATTGCAGAAAACATAGAGAACAATATTAAAATCTATAAAAATTCAATTATGAGTTCTAATAATAAAACCAAAAAAACCAAAGAAATTATAAAAAACCTAAAAGAAGAAAGAAAGAAATTTTTAATATCCTCGAGCTTTATTTATCTAGAAAAATCTAAATTATCAGATTTAATAAAAAAATTCACAAACATAGAAAAAAACATATTTTCAGATTTTAATAAACTAACAATCAGAAAAGCCAGTCCAGAGATAGTTTCTGATTTGGAAAAGCAATTGGAAATATTAAAAAAATCAGGAAACCTTATCATTTTAGAAATGAAAAATGAAATTAAAAAAAAGCTATGAATCATCGCAGAAATCTATTATAGCGCAGGGGGCGGAAGCAGTTATTATAAAAGAAGGGGATAATATTATAAAACAGCGTATAAAAAAATCCTATAGAATCCCTGAACTTGACGAGAAAATCAGAAAACAGCGTACGCGCTCTGAAAAAAAGCTCTTAGAAAAAGTAATGCAGTTTATTTCTGCTCCTAAAATAATCAAAACAGATGAAAAAAACAAAGAGATAATTATGGAATTTATAGAGGGGAAAAAACTTTCAGAGCACCTTGATAATTTTCCTCTGGTAGAACAGAAAAAAATATGCAGGCAAATAGGAGAAAACACAGCCAAACTCCATAACGCTGACATAATTCACAGCGATTTGACTACTTCAAATATGATTTTAAAAAACAGCAAAATTTTTTTTATTGATTTTGGACTAAGTTACATAAGCAAAAAATTCGAAGACAAAGCAGTTGATATGCATCTCTTTAAACAAGCAATAGAAGCAAAACATTTCAAAAACTGGGAAGTCCTCTTAAGAGAATTTGAAAAAGGTTACAAATTCATCAATAAATTGGAAGCAGAAAAAGTTTTCAATCAGCTTGAGAAAGTTGGGAAGAGGGGGAGATATAAAAATTAGATTTTCAAGAAGTTTTGAAAATTTAAAAAAGAAGATTTCAAACCCCCTTCATTTTTTAAGATAATTAAAGGTGTATTAAATTTTTGAGATAAACGGATAGCCTCATTTCTTTCAGTTTCAATTTCCAATCTAGATAAGTCCAAACTAACAGAATATCTATCTCTCCCACGAAAAATCCTCCTATTAACTATTTCTTCAGGATTTGTTTCTAATAAAATATAAAGACCAAGATTCTTTGCTATATCCTCAGGACAAAGATTAACAAAAATTCCATCCTCTAAGAAATAAGTATAACAAGTATCTATGAGGTAAATTCCAGAAGAAGACAGGGTATAAAGTTTATTAAAAAACCACCTATTAATCTCTGAACTTTTTTCTTGGTCTAATTTTGAGAGTCCAATTCCATACTTTCTTCTAGCTTCTGGACGTTTAATTTCTCCACTACGAATGTGAATAATTTTACTTAACTTCGCTGATAATACTTCACAAAGAGTTGTTTTTCCAGCCCCTGGAACCCCTCCAACATAAATAAAATTTTTATCTGACATAAATATTACTCTAAATTTAAATATAAAAATTTTTTGGAATTATAGCCCCACCAGGATTCGAAGCCCGAGCCATTTGGGTTTTAGGATTTAGGTCGTCGGTAGTAGGGGAAATGTTTAATCCTTTGCGTTTTTCTCGACGGTGAATCGTTACTTTCGAACCAATTTCACTCTTTTTTATTTTATTATTTTTTAACATTTTACAGCAAAATAAAAGCTTACTCATTAATAAATGTTTATTGAGAAAAATTAATTTTTAAAACTTAAATAATCTTTCATATTCTTTATGATTCATCCAATCAAGAACAATTGCTAAGATTTCCACTTCATTATTTGTGAGAGTGTAAATTAATCTCCAATCTTTTCTTAAATTATAAATCCATAAATTATTTAGATTATATTTTTGTTTAAGTTCTCGGGGGATAAGTTTTTTCTTTACATTTCTCCCGAAAAATGCGTTTTGTTTCAAGGTATTCAATGCTTCTTCTATTTCTTTTCTAAGTCTTACATCTTTTAGTTTATTAAAAGAATCTTTTAGTTCCTTATCTTTGAAAATTACTCTGGATTCCATTCTAAGTCTTTTCTGTCTTTGTATTTATTATAAAACTCAGGGTTCCAAATGTATACAACATAACCATCTTTGTCATAAACTATTTTATACAGGCTTTCTAAATATTCCATTATTACTTGGAAAGTTTGCCACATTACTTTTTTAGGAAGACTTTTAAACAAATCAGTTTTTTTATACTCTCCTGAATTTTCTTCTATAAAATTTTCTACCATTAAAACAGTTTGCAATGTTGGGCTTCTTGCTATGTCGTTTGTTCTATTATAATTCTTTTTTATTATTTGATGTTCCATTTTCTCCTAAATTTGTAATAATATCAATTGATATTACTATATAAATGTTTCTTTTACTCCCCCAACACTTTATTCTTACCCATCCCAAACCCTCACTCGAATTATTACTCCATCACACTTAGGCAAATTCATGTTCTTTTGTAGTTAATCATGAGTAGCCCCACCAGGATTCGAACCTGGGTCACTAGCTCTCCTTGCAAACGCGAGGAGTGAAAAATGCTCGCATTTTACTCCAAAGGCTAGCATACTTGACCGCTGTACTATGGGGCTTTATAATTTCATCTGCTCGTTTGGATGTGAAACAACAAACAAAGTAAAAGTTGTTAAACTTTTGCTTATACTATAGGTTCTGAAAAAATAAAATGAAGGTTATTTTTAAGAGTTTTGATATAGATCTTAGAGAATAATAATTCATTTAAATTAAAAATTAATATAATATCATGTATCTTCCATGGTCAGAAAAAGAAGTTTCAGATTATTTGGATAACAGAAACCCAAATTTAATCAGTTTATATTTAGATAAAAGTTTAGATATTAACTCTCCTCCTGAAATTGCGAATTTTTTAGGCGGACGACTTTCACCTATGCTATTAATGATTGATGAAGAACTAATCATAAATACTTCAAAAAAAGAAGGAAGGGGTAAAGCCCTATTATTAATGGAAGAATTATTTGAACCTTCAAAGTTTATAGATAATTAATTATTATTCAAAAACTCTTTTGTAAAAAACTTCTCTGTTAATCTCCTGTCTTTTTGGAGTTATATGGAAAAAATTACTTAAATTAAATGGCTTGTATTTTTCTCCAATTAAAGCAGCTGCAAGTTTTTTATATTCAATGCTTCCCTCTGAGTTAGGTTTGTAAGTTGTCAATGGAACTGAATTAAAAAGTGATTTCATAGCATTTAAATCATGGGGAATAACAGCAAGAATCGGAATTTCAGTTGTCTTTTCAATATCAGCTAAAGGAATTTCAAAATTTTTATTATAAACTTTATTTAAAATTATCCCGTTTATTTTAATTCCTCTTTGCTGTGCGAGTTTAATTGCCTTCAATGTATTGCTCAGTGTAGGAAAATCAGGAGTAGTCACAACAAAAAGCTCGTCAGATGCAAGCATGGCTCCCAAAGTTTCATCATTCATTGCAGGAGAAGAATCAATCAGGGCATAATCATATTTATTTTTTAAATTTTTAAGTTTACTCCTTAATTTAAGAGGGTTTATAATTTTTTTCGAAAACAGCGACGGAAGAATTACATCAAATTTCTCGTGCTTCACAATCGCATCTTTAATATGCTTCGCTTCGTCTAAAACTTCATGAAGAGTTGTTTCAGGATCAATAATATTCAAATGGAGTCCAAGATTAGAAGAAGAAAAATTAGCATCTACTAAAAGAATTTTTTTCCCAAAATCCGCGAGCGCGGCCCCCAGTGCAGCAACTGCAGACGTCTTCCCAACACCTCCTTTAAGCGAAACAATCCCAATAGTTTTCATTTAATTTTTCAAATCGCATTACCTATTTACTGGATATAATCTGTTAAATTTAAATACTTTTCCAGACAAGAAATATTCAGGAAAAATCGCACAGCAAACTTTAAAAAACCTTTTCACAATTTAATAAAATGCCGAAGAAAAAATCAGAAGAAAATACTAAAAAAGAAAAGCAAAAAAAGCTCTCGCAGATAGAGTTTGAAAAAGAAGTATTAGCACTTGCAGAAAAAGGGATGACTGCTGAAAAGATAGGAGAAACTTTAAGAAAAAACAAAATACATCCGAAAGAATACAATAAAAAAATCTCAAAAATACTCAAAGAAAAAGGAAAATACGTTAATCCTGATTTAAAAAATGTAGAGGAGAAATTAGAAAGAATCAAGATTCATTATAGCAAAAACAAGCAGGATAAGAGAGCCATGCGTGAAAAAGACAGAGTTTTTGCGCAGTTTAGGAAGCTAAAAATATATTTTGGAATCCCAGTAAAATAATTTCTACTTAAAACAAAAATGGAAAAAAGAGGGAATCTTCTAAAAGAGGAAATAAAATTGCATGCATCAAAATTTCTTGAGAAATCAAAAGATATGGAAATTTTAGTTGTGAGCCATTTTGACACAGATGGAATCACCTCTGCAGTAATTATGATTAACTCTCTTAAAAGACTTGACAAGAAATTCTCAGTAAAAATAGTAAAGAGCCTTGAAGAAAGTTTTATTCAGACACTTCCAAAAGACAAGCTGATTATTTTTCTTGACTTAGCATCAGGAAGTTTAAGCCAGATAAAAAATTCAGGTTTAAAAGAAGTATTCATAATAGATCACCATGAAATAAAAGAAAAAATTACAGAGGAAATAAATATAATAAATCCTCATCTTTATAATAATCAAAAAATAAGTGCCTCTGGCTTGACATATTTATTCTGCAAAGAAATAGATTCAAAAAATAAAGAATTCGCAAAACTTGCTGTCCTTGGAATGATAGGAGACTTGCTTGAAAAAGAAATTGGAAAACTAAACAACAATATTCTCGATGATGGGGAAATAAAAAGAAAAAGAGGTCTATTAATTTACCCTTCAACAAGGCCATTGAACAGAACACTGGAATTCTGTTCTGAGCCGTATATTCCAGGGGTCACAGGAGACGTAAAAGGAGTCTTGGAATTATTAAGAGAATCTGGACTAAACCCTGTAAATGGAAAATACAAAAGTTTAATTGAGTTAAATGAAGAAGAGATGGAAAAGTTGATAACTGCTGTTTTTTTAAGAAATCCCCAGTCAAAAAATAAAGAAATTATAGGAGATATTTTCCTGATAAAATTTTTCAATAGACTTGAAGATGCAAGAGAATTAAGTGCTATGATAAATGCTTGCTCTCGCCTCGGAGAAAGTGAAATAGCAATACAGCTATGTATGGAAATTCCGTCTGCAAAAAAAAGAGCTGAAACAATACACGCAAAATACAAGCAGTTTATTATCTCGGGGCTGAAATTCGCAGCAGAAACAGAAAAAATAGAAGGAAATGGGTTTATAATTATCAACGCAAAAGATAAAATAAAAGACACAATGATTGGAACAATTGCAAGCATTTTATCAAACTCTTCTGTTTATGAAGAAGGAACAATAATAATTACTATGGCTTATTACGAGGATAAAATAAAAATTTCTGCAAGAAACGTAGGAAAAAATGGCAGAAACGTGAGAGAAATTTTAAGCACAGCCACAGAAGAAACAGGAGGAGAAGTGGGAGGACACGAATTCGCAGCAGGATGCATAATTTCAAAAGAAAAAGAAAAAGAATTCATTAATTTATTGAAAAAAAATTTAGAAATTGAAGTTGTCAGGGTTTAACAAATCGTTCTAAATCAAACATCACAACCTTTAAAACTATTATAATTTTCTAATTTTATGGAGTATAATTTAGAAGAAGGAGATGTTGTAATGTGCACTGTTGACAGAATAGTCGGAACAGTTGTATTTGTAAAAATCGATGGAAACGGTGAAGGGGGTATAATCTTAAGTGAAATCGCTCCAGGAAGAATCAGAAATCTAAGAGATTATGTGGTCCCAAAAAAAAGAATTGTCTGCAAAGTGTTGAGAATCTTAGGAGATAGAATAGACCTTTCGCTGAGAAGAGTCACACAAAAAGAGCAGAAAAAAGCACTTGAGCAATTTAATCTTGAAAAAAGTTATTTGAATATTTTAAAAAGTGTGTTAAAAGAAAAAACAGATTCTGCTGTCGAGAAAATTACAAAAGAAGATACACTTTACAATTTTCTGGAGGAATCCAAGGAAAATCCAGCAATGCTTGAAAAAATAATTGAAAAATCAGAAGCAAAAAAAATACTTGAAATAATAAAAAATCAGAAGCAAAAAAAATATTCTCTGAAAAAAGAAATCTCCTTAACAACAAAAAAACCAGACGGAATAACCACAATTAAAGAAGCCTTCAGAGGATTAAAAAATATCAAATTAAAATACATCTCAGCCGGAAGATATTCTCTTGAAACAGAAGATAATAGTATAAAATCAGCAGACCAGAAAATAAAAGAGGTTTTCTCTGAAATAGAAAAAAGAGCAAAAGAAAACAACATGGAATTCTCAGTTATTGAAAAAGGAAAATGACAAAGCTAAGAAAATGCCCATCCTGTAAAAATTATACTTTAAAGGAAAATTGCCAAAAATGTAAATCACCGACGGCAAATGCACATTATAAATTTGTGAAGATAAAAGATATTCCTAATCAGAATAATTTCTTCTGCTCCTCCTCGAGCTGAGCAACACCATATTCTCCGTCAAAACCAGGCTTGACTTTTATTTTTCCCTTTCTGTTTCTTAAAATCAAATCAATTAACTTCTCGTCAATTTTTAATTCTGCAAGTTCTTCCTTTGATACATCTATCAGAACATTAAATTCATTTTCAAATTTTTCAATCAAATTATTATAAACCTCCCAGACCTTTTTGCTCTGAAGACCTCCTCCAACAGCAAGAATTATAATCTCGTGCAGGGGTAAAAGAACAGAATAATTTTTTGGATTTTCTGGTTTGAATCCCTTGGGATTTCCTGCTAATTTCTCAACTCGATTCTCAACTCCAATTGTCAAATGTTTTTTGCATTCAGGGCAAATTTCATTTAACCCAGAAGACTCTTCAGGACAGCAGGAAAAATTGCAGTTTCTATGCCCATCCCAGTGATATTTTCCATAAGCAGGGTCCACTTCTATTGTTCCTATAAAATCATTTTCTCTTATCTGCCTTATTAACTCTTTATAAGAATCTGTTTTCTTAAATATCGTCGCTTCTCTTCCTAATCTATAAGGCCAAAAGCTGTGTGAATCAGAAAAACTAACTATTGATTTATTATTCTCTGTAATTTCCTTTATCCTCCAGTTCATTGCAGGATCCGACGACATTCCTGTTTCAATTGCATAGATTTTATCAAACTGCCTTCCAAAACATTCTTTCAGGGAATCAAAACCAGAATTGCTCCCAAAAACTCCGAACCACGGAGTCCAGACATGTGCTGGAATTATCTCAATATCCTCTGAAATTTTTTTTAAATCCTCTGTAAACTTCTCTCCAGAAATATTGAAAATCGGTCTCCCATCATAATCTCTCCTCGCCTTAATACCATTGTCAATATAAAAATTAATTTTTTCAGCAATCTCAATTGAAGGAACCAGAATAACAAGGTGAATTCTCCGCCCACGCTCTTGAGTATACATTAAAGAAACTTCCCCTGAAATTACAAATGGAAAATCACTATAATAATAAAAACCATTTTCATTTCCTTTAAGTTTTTCTCTTATCTCTTTAAACCAAACAGGATGAGTAAAATCTCCTGTTCCAAGTAAATTCAATCCTTTTATCCTCGCCCATTTAACTAAATTTTCAATTGTAATATCTTTACTGCAAGCCCTTGAAAATCTTGAATGAATATGCAAATCAGCAATCATATAATTTTTATTCATAGTAAACTAAAAAATAGAACAAGTTAAAAACTTATTGTCTCTTTTTATAAGCAATTCCGCCACCAACAGCTAATGCGAGAAGTATAATTATTATTAAGATTATCATACCCTTATTACTGCTAGGTTCAGAGGTCTCTGCTTCTTCTCCAGAAGTAATTATCTCCCCGCTTGTAGAAACCCCTTCTTCCTCTTCTGAATATTCTTCATAGATTTTTTGAACAAGAAGATTAGCCTTATTATTCTCAATCCCAATAAGATTCACATAAATATCATAATAATTGTCATCATCAATATCTACTTTAGCATCTTCTCCTATATCTAATTTTACCTCTATAGGGTCACTTGCAATTTCAACCACCGCACCTGTTGCACTAACACTTTTAACACCAACATAATGGGTTTTAGTTCCAATATTTACTCTAATTCTTTCTTTAGCAGAAATTAATTTAGAATACCCATTTTCAAATTGTTCATTAGTAACACTATAAGTATTTGTCCACGTTGTAGTTGTTGATGAGTCTCCAGACAACGAACCTCCTACACTGCAATCACTGGTGCTAAATGAAGTTAAAGCAGATGTTCCTGAATTTCCAGCAGCATCAGAGCAGGACACTTGGAAAGAATATGTTATTCCGCAACTTATTCCAGAAGTTACATATAAAGTTTGGCTACTTGTTGTTCCAGTTATTGTTCCCCCAGTTGAAATTCCCTCAACCCAGCAAGTAGAATTTGTATCACTTATACCTCCATCAGCATCAATAGTTATTGCTAATGTTGTCTGCGAGGCATCTAAACTAGTCAAAGTAGGCAAAGGAGAAACATGGTCCAAATAAATTAATCTAGTAGCAGTTGAATTTGTATTTCCTGCAGAATCATTTATAGTTACATTATAATAATAAAGACCATCATTTAGCGAAGTCCAGTTTATATATCTCGTCCCTGCTGCACGAGTAGTATACTTTGTGCTGTTAACTGCAGAACCATTAGAGTAATAAAGATTAAATAAAGTTGCACTTTCATTTACCTCTGTGATAGATAAATTTGCATAAGCCCAATTATATAAATTTGTTTTAGTATTACTTGCTAATGTTCCTACCCCAAAATCTATTTGCGGATAAGTATTATCAACTCTAAACGGGGAGATTGAAGTCATCTCAGAAGTACCAAGAGTATTTGTAGCATTACAAGTAATATTAAATCCATAACCATCTGTCCAACTAATTATGTTTATTGTTGCATTTGAGAAATAACTCTGGTTATAAGATGTATTGCTCATTTGTAAAATAGGAGAAGCAGTTAAGTTTGCAACACCAGTGTTATTATAATAACAAGTTAAACTAGTAGTAAGATTAAGATTAAGAGTATTGATAGTAATATTAAGTGTAGTGGAATAATTACCATTTGAAACTGGTGTGACAATACTCATATTTATCGCCATTACCCCATAACAAGAAATAATAATAAAAACTCCTGTTAAAATTATCAATGAAATTTTTTTATTTACCATTCTCACACTCTTTTAATACCTGATATAATAAAAAAGAGTTTATAAATATTTCTCTACTAGTCCTGCTGTAAAAAATTTTCGTAATGAAGAAAAATAAAATTCTTCGACGGCAAATAAAATTCAAATTCCATAACACAAAAATTTATAAACTTTTTTTCAGACAAAATTCATGAGAAAAATATTTTTAGGTCCTCCTGGAAGCGGGAAAGGAACAGCAGCGTCGAGAGTTGCTCCAAAATTCAAAATCCCACATATCTCTACAGGAGATTTACTTAGAGAAAATATAAAAAATATAACAGAAATCGGTATGAAAGCAAAAGAATTTATGGACAATGGAAAACTTGTTCCTGATAAGATAGTTATTGAGATGCTAAAGCAGAGAATTTCAAAACCAGATTGTGAAGAAGGATTTATTCTTGATGGATTTCCAAGAACAATTCCGCAGGCAGAAATGCTTGAAAAACTTGCAGATATTGATTTAGTAGTGAATATGAATGTAACTGATGATGTAGTTGTAAAAAGATTATCATCGCGAATCACTTGCAAAGACTGCAGTGAAGTTTTTAATCTAATCGGACTTCCTCCAAAAAAAGCATGGACTTGCGACAAATGCGAAGGACAGCTGACAAGAAGATCTGACGACGAACCTGAAACAATTCAAAACCGCCTTGATATTTATAAAAAACAAACACAGCCACTAATTGACTTCTACAAAAACAAGGGAAATTTAATAAATGTAACTTGCGCAAATGTAGAGCAGACAGTAGAGGAAACATTTCAGTCAGTAATAGACGCAATTAATAATTTTTTAGAAAAAAAAGAATAAATATTTTTACTATAAAAATCAAATCCATTCTTGAGTTCGTGCCTCATTAGTTATTTTAAATCGTCCTTAATCCCTGCCTCTGTAACATAAAAAATTGTTTCATTATCAGGCAGATTAGGTGAGTCAATTAATTTTGCAACCCGTGAACCCTGTTTTCCCCGACGAAGATATAGCCTGTATGTTGAAGCGTGCCCGACAATGTTTCCGCCTATTGCTGTAGTTGGATCCCCAAAAAGCTGTGCAGGATTTGCCATAACTTGGTTTGTAACAAAAACAGCAAGATTATGCTGTTCTGCTAGTTTCATTAAGCTGTGAAGATATTTATTTAATCTCTGCTGTCTGTCAGCAAGTTGCCCTCGTCCTGAGAATTCTGCTCTGAAATGTGCTGTTAAAGAATCAATAATAACCAGCTTAATCGGCTCTCCTTTTTTCACCATGTCTGAAATTTTATCCACAAGAAGTATCTGATGGTCTGAATTAAATGCACGGGCGACAAAAATATTTTTCAAAACTTTTTCATGATTAGCCCCCATTCCTTCTGCTATTTGCTTTATTCTTATTGGTCTGAAAGTTCCTTCTGTATCTATAAAAACAGTTTTCCCGCTGGATCCTCCTTTTTCTAGAGGGAGTTGCACATTAACAGCAAGAGTCAATCCAAGTTGTGTTTTTCCAGAGCCAAAAGCACCAAATGCTTCTGTTATTGCTCTTGTTTCAACACCCCTTCCCCCAAGGAGCTCGTCGAAATTTTTACTTCCAGTAGTAATATAACCAACACTCTCTCTCCTTTTTGCATACTCCAACCCATCTTGAAATCCTAAATCCAGCATTTCCCTCGCTGCCTGAATTGCTTTTCTTGCAACAGCAGGACTTACACCAGCAATATCAGAAAGTTCAGCAGGCCCTATAACTGCAAGAGACATTAAATCAGAAATTCCAGCTGACTCCAGTTTCGCTGCAACAGCAGGTCCGACTCCAGGCAAATCAGTCAACTGCGGTTCTTTTTTTTCTCCAGAAGATTTTTTTAAATCTTCGCTCACTTTTGATGACCCAGAAACAGCTTTCTTAATCTCCTCTGCATCTTTCTTTATCGCCATATTAGTTTTACAAAGATTTTATTTATAAGCATTTAGAAACTCAAATATACTAATTATCTTTATCTGGAACTTTATATTCTTCCCATCTAACTCTTTTTTTATTTATTGTATCCTTTAAATTTTTTTCCTGGGAAGATAATTTTGCCTTCCCGCTTTTCACCTCAACAAAAACAACTTCTTCTATTTTCTTTTCATCCATCCCCCTGAAAACAATAAAATCAACAGGTTTTCCTATAAATCTGCATTCAGTAGGTTTAAAATTAAAATCAGGAAAATAAGGAGCCATCTGCTCTGAAAACTGCCCTGACAAAACAGCTCTTGATTTTGAAATCGCGTCCCGCCGGTGATTCGGCAGTTCCAGCTCCCACTCCCGATTTTTTCTAAAAGAGCCTATTTTATAGCCAATCAAGTAGAAAATTATCAAACCAGCAAGAAACAAGGTGATAATAATTATTATAGTTAATTCCATAAAAAATAAATAGGTAAGGCTATAAATATTTATTCAAAACTATTAATCAATTCATCCAAATTCACTTCTTTAGCTTCTGTAACTATAAACTCAGGATTGTTGAAGAATTTGTTGTTTCTCACATCTCCTATAAAAAACATTTCCTTGCCGATTAAATCTTCCTTTTGATAAGATAATTTTTCTGTATCTTCTAAATCCCTGATTCCCAGTTCTGAAAGATTATCATGGAACAAAACACAGCGGATTGTTTCTGTTCCGTCGTCGAGAACAAGATTAATAAGAGCTCTCTTTTCAGGAAGAACTTTTCCATGTTCTGAACATAAAAATGAATTCCCGTCTGGATTTGCTCTTTTTTTACACTCTGGACAAACCTGAAAAAATCTCGGCTCAAATGCCTGCAGAACAAATGCCCGTGTTTTCACATTGTCTGCAATCTTAAAGTCACAAATTGGTTTCTCTTTCACAATCTTCTCTGTAAAAACATTCTCAAAAACCTCGCTGCTTTTTTTTAATTCAGAAAAACTTCCCAAATGAACTTCATTGTCCCGAACAGATGCATTTGCTATTTCAACGACGCTTCCTTCTCCTATTTCTTTTTTTTCAATCAACTCAATGTGATTTGTATCCCATAAAACAACTTTTATATTTGAAGTGTCGTCGGCAAGAACAAAATTAGCGACTTTCCCTTCTTTGTCATTTCTAAAGAAAGTCCTTACAGGAGACAATTTAATTATTTTTCCAGTAACATTTACTTTCCTCATCCCAGAAAGTAGTTCATTGATTTTGCATTTTTCATTGTCAAAAGAAACCCCGAGTTCAGCAGCAACAACCTGTGCAGCTCCGTCTCTGCTGATTAACCCTGCCAGCTTCGCCCGTTTTGCCTCCACTCTCCTTTCAAGCTCCTCAACAGAAATTCCTGAAAGTTTGGAAATCTTGTCAAGAACTTTTTCATAATTTCCCTCCATATAAAGAAAAATCCCAGTGTGTTTATAAGTATTTTCGTAATAAAATATCAACAAAATTTATAAATAAACTTTTTCTTCTTCAAAAATGAAAAAAATAAACAAGTGGTATCTATCGGATTGCAAAAAAAGATGCCACCCTTCAGCGCTTCTAGGAAGGAGCGCGAGGAAAACAAGGGGTTTCCTCGCATGGGAATAACATTAATAAAAATAAAAATCATGCCGACTTCTCCAGAAGTGGATTTAAAAGAAATAAAAAAAGAAGCACAGAAAATTATCGAAGAAAATAAAGGCATGCGGGTAATGTTTGAAGAACAGCCAATTGCATTTGGCTTAAAAGCAGTCATTGCAGGTTTTGACATCGATGAAAGCGACGAACTTGAGCCAATAGAGAACTCTCTGCGAGAAATTGAAAATGTCAGCTCAGCAGAAGTCGTGGATATGAGGCGAGCATTCGGATGAGTGAGTAAATTGAAACATTAATTAAATCAATTAAAGTCAAAAAAAGTTTAGAGTTAACTAAATTTCTTCTTTAATTCATCATTTAAAACATTAATCTTTTTCATAGAAGAATTCCCTCCTCCCTTATCAGGATGAAATTGATAAGCTGCTTTTCTAAAAAACCCCTTTAATTCATCTTTACTTTTAGCATTTCTCATAGTATTAAGAGCTTCATCAATATTCTTAAATCCTGTATCTTCTCCTTTCTGTTGTGAGAGTTCTTCTTCATTTCTTGGAGTATATTCTAATAACTTAGGAGAATCTGTTCTTTTTGATTTTCCTCCAATAAAAATATTAGACAAACCCCGAACAAGCATATGAAACAACGCATCATCTTCTTTTCTCTGCTGTTCTTTAAACTGTCCTATTTTCTTTTCATACCAGCTTCTAACAACTTTAAAGAAATTTTCGAAAAAGTAAAATAAAATTCCAAGGATTATAACAAGCAGAATAATAGCAATAAACATAAACTCAATAAATTTTAAAAGAGTTGAAAAAAGTAGCCCAGCCCAGTCAACAACTTTAAGATAAAGCCCTATCTGCCCAAAAAGAACAACAATCACAAAAGATAAAATCCAGTCAACCCCTCTCGGAAAAAGAGAAATCGCCCTCAATAAGTAAGCAAGATTATAAAACAAATAAAACCAAACAATTAAAATAAATAAAAATGCAAATGAAAAAGTATAACCTGTTCCAATCAAAATATCAAAGATAATAGAAATTTCAGAAAAAAAACCATCAACAGCAGACACAAATTTATTTTTTAAAAAAATATTTTTCCATTCTTTACTTAAATAATCCCATTTGCTTTCAGCAGATTCTCTTGCAGTTTCAATTTTTTCTTCAGCACCTTCAATTTTCTCCTGCAAATTCTCAGCAAAAACAAAATTGCAGAAAAAAGAAGATAAAACCAACAGCAAAAACAAAACACCTAATTTTTTCATAATAAAATTAAAGAAAAAGAGTTTAAAAAAATTTGTGATACATATTAAGAACCAGTAGCATGTCTCCCAGTCCCAGTTAAAACATCCATTCCAGTTCTAATATCATCCATTGTTTTAGCAGCAGCAACTGTTTTTGCTTTTAAAAGAGTCTTACTTAACAAACCAACAAAAAATGAATTAAATATTGCCAAAGTTAATGCAATAAGAAAAAACACAATAAACATTATTCCACTAAAATTTCCTCCTGAATCAAACTCTGTGGTAACACCACCAAATCCGATGGTGCTCCAATTCACAACCATTGTATAAAGTAAAAATGCTGCAAAAATTCCCCATGCAACATGCTGCACAACTAATAACTGCACATTTCCATTTTTAACAGCTCTAAAAGTAAATCCAGCAATAGCAACAAAAGGAACTAATGTAACCAAGGCACCTCCAAAAGATTGATAAAGAAGCTTAATTGTAAGAATATTTTGTTCAGTCATATAATAAGTAGATAATGCTCCAACAGCAAGGGAGATAACAAATAAAATTCCTTTATTTTTTAAAAAACCAGTTGTATCTAATAAAGAAAACACAAAAAGAACAATAATTATAAAAATCAGGAACTGAGCAAAAACCTCACTGTTTCCAACATTACCAAAATAATTACGAATAGGGTTAATAATATCAGTAAAAAAATTAGCAGCACTTATAAAATTTAATCCCAAAATAACTACAAGAAAAATACAAATAACAATCCCATACACTCTTTTATTCATGCTCAATTCAGGCAAAAAGTGTTTATAAATATTTCTCAAATTTTTGAGTTACTTTAAAACAAAAAATAACCTAACATTTTTATATCTTATCTTCTTGTTTTTTCTATGGTACTCTCAGCAGAACAGCTCCAGCAGTTAAAAAAACAAATTATTCAGCAGATTGAATCAACTTTTCCAGAAGACAAAAAAAATTCAGCAATTCAGCAGATTGAATCAATGGGTGATGAGCAGTTTGTAGAATTTTTAAAGCAAAATAATTTAATTTCCCAAGATTTCTCTTCAACAGCTCCCCAAGGGCGAGTGTCCGGGGAGTCTGCGAACGGAAATTCCACAAGCCAGTGTGTTTTTTGCTCAATTCTCGAAGAAAAAATCCCTTCCTATAAAGTAGATGAAAACAAAGAAGCAGTTGCTGTCTTGGAAATAAACCCCATCTCAAAAGCACACTCCCTCATAATTCCAAAAAAGCACTTATCCTCTTCAGCAGAGATTCCACAGCAGGTTTTTTCTCTTGCTAAAAAAATTTCAAAAAAAATAAAAACAAAATTCAAGCCAGTAGATATTCAGATTTCTTCTTCAAATTTATTTGGACACGAAATAATCAATATCCTTCCTATTTACAAAAATGAAAATCTCGGTTCTGAGAGAAAACCAGCAGAAAAAGAGGAATTAGAAAAACTTCAAAAAATTCTGGAAAAAAAACCAAGAAAGAAAATTATTAAAAAAATGAAAGCCAAAGAAATCAAAGAAGAAAAAATCTGGCTTCCTAAAAGAATACCTTAAAAATTATAAAATTCTGAAGATAAAAATAAATCAGAATCAAAAAACTAATCAGAAAAACAGGAACAAAAGGTATTCCCTGTCTTATCCTCACAAATCTGTATTTTTTTCTAATCTTTTTAATCTCCTCGTCGCTGAGCCCCTCCCACTTTGATTTTAAAATTTTTCTCCCGACATTCAGATTTTCATAAAGCCAATCTCCTTCTCTTAAATCACATGTCTTGATTCTCTTAACCATACATGCCTCATCAACTGCTTTTGCATAAATATAAAAATAAGGCATTAGAAAAAAAAGCACTCCAAAATAAAATAAAAAACTTTCTAAAAATCCTGCTGTCATTAAAATAAGTGCAAAAATCATTAAAGAATATGCTAAATTTTTATTTTTTGAAAAAATCCTCAAAAACTCTCCACTGAAATTACTAAAATTTCTCTTTGCCAAAACAATGCTCCAAATCAATCCGTAAACTCCTCCTGCAAACAGAAAAATAAAAAGAAAAACTGCGAAAATTTTCAAGTTATAAAAAAAATCTTTTGAAAAAGGAAGAACAGCTCCAAGTGCAATCATCAGCTTCGCATCTCCTCCTGCAAAAATCTTCCCATAGTAAAAAGCATTTCCCAGGATAAAAAAAATTCCAAGTCCGATTAAACCCTGATAAAAAAAACCAAATCCTGCATCAGAAAATAAAGAATAAAAAAATCTAAATCCAAGGGCAAAGAATATCAGTGAAAAACTAAGCCAATTCGCGACTTCGTGTGTTTTCAAATCCTGGACACTCGCGAAAACAATCCAAATCAAGCCGAGAGCAATGAGAAAAAAAACCTCAAACATTTTAATTTATCCTGCTCCTTTCTCTCCCGCCTTTTTTATAAGGATGTTTTTTCTTTTCTCTTTTTTTCACTTTTCTTTTATTTCTCCTATCAGAAGAACTGCAATAATCTCCCATAATTCAAAAAGAAAAAAATTGTTTATAAATTATTTGAAAAAAATAAACATTCAATAAAAACAAATATTTTTAAATGTCCACTATATAGTAAGAACATGTCAAAATCCCCACTATCAAAACTCGGACTTGCTCTTGCATCAGGAGTTATTGTTGCAGCTACTACATTTTATGCTGTTTTGCCTTCCCAAAAAAACCCTGTTAAACAAATTGCAGAAGAATCAGTCGCTACTCCGCTAGTTGAAAGAACTTCTGAAAGAAAGAAAGAAAAAGTAAAAAAAGAATACATAGAAAGAGTTGTTGGTGAAGAGGGTATCAGAGAAATCCATACAATCCAACGATGGGACAAAAACGGATTAAGCCATCCCACAGCAAATTTAAGTGTAAAAGTTAAACCAAATTATTCTCAAAGAAATATTTCATTAGAATATTTGGTTTCTCCAGAAAAAGAAATTCCTAAATTACATTTTGAAAGAATTCCATTTCCAAGATTAATTCCTTGGTTAAATGATTCTGCAACAAGTATCTTATTAATTCATCCAGAAGGAACTGGATTCTCTCTTAATCAAAGATTAATAATCCAGTCCAAAGCAGATTCGCAAGAAGTAAAACATGCAATCCCATTTGAAGAAGCAAAGAAAATAAAAGTTGCAATGTATTTAGGGCAAAAAGCATTTGAAAAAGGAGCAGAATACATTGGAATTCCTGCAGCAGAAGCAATTGAGATTATGGAAAAAATTGTTTCAGTCCAGTCAAGAATCGAAGAAGAAACTTTAAGAAAATCAATCAACAAAGACGCTGTAATTACAAGAATACCTCTTTACATTTTAGACAAAATAGGCTACTCAAAAACTGGAAGACGAATAGATATTCAATTAACAAAAGAAAATTCAAGAGAACAATTCTCAACATGGTTAGTAATTCCTCAGATTGGAATTGGAAATCAGGACTATGGTTTTGGTTCTTTAGAAAGAAAAATATATAGAATTAATTTTCCTGAAGAGATTAAAGAGATTAAAGAACAAAAAATTGAGACTCTTTCCTTTTTAGATTTAGAAAACCAGATTATTCTTTCAGAAAATATCTTTAAATTAACAGATGACGGAAAAAAAACTTTCTTTTCAAGCAGTAAAGCTTTAGATATATTAAAAAATAAAAATCCAGAATATTTAATTGGTTCAAAGTTAGAGAAAGGGCATTCACGAACTATCTCTCCAAATGATGGAGTGCCAGAAATAATGCTTGTTTTAGATGGAGGATTTAGAAGAATAAGACAAGCGAGATCAAGAACAGGAGATTATGATTACAAAACAAGAGGAACCCTTTACATTATAATTGATAATGATGCAATTAAAAGATTAAAACATCCGAAAATAGAGTGGGAACTAGACTCCGACGATTCAAAATCATGGGAGTATTGGAATGGAGAGAATTTATTCGGAAACAGATACAATCAAAAAAAATTAATTTTTAAAAAAACTCAATATGATGGAATCTACGCTGAAAGCGTAGAGTTTAACGAACTTCCCTCTATTAATAGACCTGCTGGAAGAGACGCAGTAATAAGAGACTATAAAGCAACACCAAATGTAAAAATGTCATTTACCCTATGGGCTCACTGTTGGAGAGAAAATCCATTTCATCTAGAAAAAGAAGAAGATTTAAGATAAAAATAACCAAAAAATGTCAAAATCCCCACTATCAAAACTCGGACTTGCTCTTGCATCAGGAGTTATTGTTGCAGCTACTACATTTTATGCTGTTTTGCCTTCCCAAAAAAACCCTGTTAAACAAATTGCAGAAGAATCAGTCGCTGCTCCGCTAGTTGAAAGAACTTCTGAAAGAAAAGATGGGAAAAAAATTCCCTCACCATCGCAACAATTTATAGAAATTGCAGAGAAATTTATCGTAAACAACAAGAGATCTCCAAGAAGGACAAATAATTCCTTTCTTGGGCTAGAAAGAGAAATAATTAGTGAAAATAGAAAAATTATAATGCAGGAATTTGAAGTGGAATTTGGAAATAAAAAAGGAAAGTTAAGAAAAGAGAGATTCAGTTTATGTGTAAAAGAGGATGAAGGTACACTTTCATTAATGTACGCTCCATCAATCTGTTTCCGTCCATGGGGAGAAAGAATGGGCATTATGGTAGACACAGAATATTGGCAAAAAAGAAAAGAATTACCAGAAATAAATGAAAAAGAAACATTTATTTATATTTTCCATCCTAGCGAAATAATTATTAAAAAAAGAATTCAATTGAGAGAGGAAGAAGGGCTAAAACTATCATTTAACCTTCCAGAACATATAGAAAGGCAAATTGAAACAGAACATGCAATTTTTTTTGAGGAGGTTGAAAAAGAAAATGAAAAATATATGTCTACAAGAAAATTTCAAGAAATTATGAAAGGATACTCTATATCAAAAGTTCCAACAGAAGTTCAAACAGATTCATTTTTTAAAACCATAGGCGGAAAAAGGAAAATGTTTATTAGAAAAGAACTTATAGGAGATTCAAACATCCCTTTTGAAGGGTTCTCAAAAAACCCGGTGTTTATATGGGCGGTAATTACATATGGGGATCCTTCACTTTCAAATCAAGAGTCTAAATCAAAAAGATATGGGAAATTAGAGACAATACTAACTCTAAATGTGGACAAACCTGAAGAACGAAAAAGAGTAGAAGAAGAAACGGAAACTAAGAGAAAAATAGTATCTCATATAGAAAATTCGGCAACTACAGCAGAGGATAGGATAAAATTAATTGAAATAGAACTAGGAAAAAGTGAAAAAAAGTTAACAGAAAAAAATATCTTAACAGAATTAAGAAAAAAATACTTAAATGAAATAAATAGAATACTTGATGTAAAAACAACTTCCTATAACATAGAAACCGCCAGAGGGGCAATTTATCGTCTTAGGTTAATCAAAGAGGATGAAAGAGAAAAAATCCGCGATATAAATTTGATTAATAAACCAGAGAGAATTGAGCGGTTTACATTATCTCCTGATGAAAATTTTGCAATGTTCATGCTCCAGCCAGAAGGATATTATAAAATTTTAGATATAAGAAATAAAAAATTGAGAATGATTGTTGAAGATAAAAAAATAAGAGAATTCCCTGTTTTCTCGCCAAATAGTAAAAAGATAGCATTTGAATTTCGGGAGGGAGGAGGGAATTATCAAATAGGAGTTATCAATGTTGATGGAACTTTTTTTAGGAGAGTCTCATATGAAAAAAAAGGGAGTAGTGTAAATCCCCGCTGGTCTGCTGATAGTAAAAAAATTTTTTATACAAATATACATTATTATATTACTGGAGCTACAAGCGCAACCTATCTAAGATCTGTAGATATTGAAGACTTTGAAAGAAAAAAATAATTAATAAACTTAACTGCCCAGCCCGCCTAAAACAACTGTTGCTAGGATAAATAAAGCAAGAGTTGAAAAAAGTGCAGTTAAAAAATAAAGAAAGAGCCCCCTCAGATAATTTTTCCCTCTTTTGTTTGTCTTCTCAAGTTTGTCTTCTCCAGAATCAATTGTAACAAGTGCTCCTGTGAGAATGAAGATTATTTGAATAAGGTAAATTCCAATAATAATCTGCAGATAATAAGGAGGTATCATTTTTGTCAAATCAAAAATTTTCAAAATCGTGCTGAGCCCTCCAAAGCCGAGAATTTCCTGCCCTTCTATTTCCAAAAAATTAATTTTGCTTAAAATAGTTGTTATCATTGCTGATAGCCCGACGACAATTCCCGCAAGAAGAGGTGCAAGGAAAGTCATATTGCTCTTCATATCAGAAACAATCTCTGCAAGCATATCCTTCAATCGCACAGTTGTCTTCTGAATATTCTTAACATATTCTGATATGCTCATCAAACTCACCGCCGCAATTTTCAGCCCTTTTTTCGCAGATTCAATTAATATTCTCATACTTGTTGCAATTAACTCAGAAGGATAAAAAATTATAGCCCCTCGCTGTGAATCAAAAATTGCTTTTTCAGCACCCATCCCCATCTGCCTGATGTTATAGTTAACTCTTTTAAAAAAATCCTCTGTCATCAGGCCCTTGGAAGATTCAGCAACTCTTCCGAATGCAAGTTCAACAGGAAGTCCGTTTCCAATGCGGTTCCCGAGCTGAAATAATGAATTATTAAATTCCCCTTCTAAATTTTTTGTCCTCTCTCTTTCAACTATAATCTCCTTTGTTCTTTTTTTATGTGCAATTGAAAAAAATGCTGCAATTCCGAGGGGAAAAAACATTCCGAGAATCAAGGCGCCTACTCCAAACGGCCCTTTAATTCCCTCCCCGCTGTCTTTAAACCCAAAAATTTTTTCATTTCCAAAAATTCCCAAACCAAGTTCTGCAAAAGTATAATCATTTTTCAGTCCAATCAAATCAGGAATAGGAGTATACTGAAATATCAACGGTAAAAATCCAATTATAAAAAAAGGTAAGCAGATAAGAAAAGCAGTAAAATACGGCTTCTTGGTTTTATATTTAGGATAAAGAGGGTTTCTCTCAAGCAGAGTTGTCTCTCCGTACCCTCCTGGCCTCAAATGCAAAACTTTGTCTGTAAGATAAAAAATAAAAAAAGGGATTATAAAATTAAACAAAATAAAAACATGATGCCATTTTACAAGGTCTCCTATCATAGCAGAAGCAAGAGGTAGGAGGGCGAGCCCGAGTGTCGGAAGAACAACCCCTAGCATGTAAATATTTGTCAGCGGACTCCTGACTTCATGTGTGAATTTTAGCATTTTGTCATAAACACCATCGAGAACCACCTGAAGGGACTTTTCAAGAGTCGCTATTCTATGCGAGTTGTCAGGCTCAAACAAACTGCTTTCAATTAAATGAAAAGATTCTATAAATTCAGTGGAATAATCTCTCCATGTTTCTAAATAATTATCCAGACTCTCTTTGATAGTAGAGAACTTTCCAATTTCCACGTCGTAAAAAACTTTTTTAAAATCAAGTGCAAGAGGATACTGCAGGTTCTGTGCTGCAAATGCAATCGCCTTCTCTAGATTAGGGGTATGCCTCATATAAACAACCACATACAAAATCGCGGGAACCATTTGCGAAGATGCTTTAAGTCTCCATTTATTCGCGAGCCGTTCTGGATATCCTATAACAAAATAAAACAAGAACATTGAAAGAATCAGCACTAAAAAGAAAAATAAAAAAGGAAAATTCGCAAGACTGCCTTTTATTAAAATAACAGAAACAGAAATAATAAGCCCAATCATCAAAACACTGAGAAAAGCAGTAACACCAAGGGTAAGTGCCTGCCATGGCTCAATGTCAAGATGAGCAACATCAATATGCTTCTGGATTTTTTTTCTGTCTTTCTCAGAAACATTTATTCTTATGAAACTTCCGAGAGTATGGCAGAATTTTTCATACCCTGAAAATTCAGGAGCCATCTCGCTTTTGAAAACTTCATAGCTTCTGCTGAAACTCCCGCCCGAAACATCACTTTTAATCTGCGACTCAATTTTTGCCCCGTGTTTTTTCAGAATATCTTTTGCATCATCCATCTTTTAAATTACAATTAAAAAAGATTAATAAATGTTTTTAGTTAATAAAAAAGAATTTAAACTATTTCAAAAAAATTTCTGGCTAAACTCTTCACTTCTTTGCCTCTTTATCAAACCATTTTTTCCAGACAGGAAAAACTTTTTCACTTAAGGGTAAGCCAGTTTCCTCCCGAATCTCGTCAGAGATTTTGTGAAAAATATGATTTGCAAGAGTGTTGAATTTTGATTCAAGAAGAAAATAATTTTTTGTTTCTTCTGCTGTTTTTACAATTTCCTCTTTTATTTTAGCCCTCAGTAAAATATTGTCATAAACAGCATCCCAGTTCCCAGCCCAGCCCTTTACACTCGACGCAACATCTTTAATCACCTCGCTGTCTCCATTAATCAAATCATCTGTCGGCTCCAGTTCGTCTTTCTCCACATTATACCTCATCAAATCAACAAAACCTTTTTCAGCAAGAGGGTCTTTTGTCCAGTGTTTTCTGACTTCAGAGATTCTTACAACTCTTTTCCACGCATGCAATCCATCAGGAGATTTTATTGGGTTGCAGACAACAATAATATCTGTTGCTTTAAACGACGTCGCTGGGACTTCCAAATCATTAACAACTCTGTCAAAAACCCCATACGGCGATGCTCCGTGAATTGTTCCTGCAACAACATTAGCCAAAGCACCGACACGCATTGCTTCATAAAGTGCCTTTGCCTCCACGCTTCTTACTTCACCAATAATCAAACAGCTATCCCCTAATCTCAAACTAGTCCTTATCCCATCGTCAGCAGAAACTTCCATTGTTGTTTTCAAAAGAGCAGAACGAACTTTCATTCTAAGAATATCATAATCTAATTTTCTAAGAGACTCAACAGGAAGTTCAAGAGAATCTTCTATAACAATAATTCTGTGTTTCGGAACTATCTCTAGCATTAAACTTCCAAGCAGAGAAGTCTTTCCCGAACTCCTTGTTCCTGCAACTAAAATAGTTCTCGCGCCGTCGATTAAAAAGCTAAGTAGTCCTGCTGCAAAAGGATTAATCATTTTATATTTAATGAAAAGAGGAAGTGTCCACGGCTCTTCTCTATGTCTTCTGATAGCATAAGCAAGTCCGTCAGGAGAAAGTGGTTCCTGAATAATTGCAATTCTTGCCCGCATTTTTCCAATCTCAAGCTGAGTGTCAAGGATAGGATTTGCTTCATCAAGAGGACGCCCTGAAATCATTCTGAATTTAGCAGCCCAGGAATTAACATCCTCGTGGCTCGGCAGAATATTTGTAAGACACTCATCATAATCCTGATGCCTCAGAAAAATATTCGTAGTGGAAATCGGTGCATTTAAAACAATGTCTTGGATTTTTTTATCCTGAAGAAGAACTTCAATAATTCCAAATCCAATTGTATGTCTTACAAGAATAACTGCGAGTTTATTCATCTCTGAATAATCAAGAGAGATATTTTTATTCTGAGCCAAATCTCTCAGCAAATCCCTCGATACATTAAAAAAAACCTGTCTTATTCTTTCTGTGTCTGTAAATTCCTCTGCCCTTGGCTGATGTTCTATTAAAACCCCTCTCGCAAGATTCAACAGCATACTGTGCTCTTCGCTGAGGGAATTTTCAGGCGGAACAATATGATAAATTAATTTAGACTCATCATTTTTCTTCAGGATCGTAACAAAAGACTCGTCATAATCTTCTCCGAAGATTTTATACTGGTCTATAATTTCTGCGTCGTCGGGTATGTCTGCAACCAGCCTTGTGAAAGTAAAATTCGGAATTACATCTGGCTTGAAAAGCTTATAATAAATCTCTCTATCTCCTTTCTGATAATTCTCAAAATAATGCAGAGCATTCTGAATGAGTTTTGTTTTTTCAAGAAGTTCAAAAATTCTCTCCAAAAGTCGGATGTAATTTCTCTGGTCAGTTTTAAATTCCTCGCTTGTTTTTTCAAGAAAAATCTTAGATTCAATAATAATTTTTTTCAGTTCAAAATAAGATGCAACAGGATCTCTTTTCATAAGATAAAGAAAAGAAAACAAATCATTGTATCTTTTTGTAAAAAATTGCTCATAATTTGTAATAAGTTTTTCCTGCGACAAAATTTTTTCCTGCCTCGCTAGATAAATATAAAGCTGAGAAAGTTCAAGCAACATTGATACTTCATTAAAATCATAATTATAATTTTTCTGCTGGACAAAAACAACCCTAGAAACATTTGAATTTTCTATGAGTGCGTCAAAAGTTCTCTCCATCACCTCTGGATATTCTGCTATATTTGGAACAAAGGGGGCCCCTAGGTAGTTAATATAAAGAATCTCCTCACCTCCTTCCCTCTGAACTTCATAAGAATATAGAGGAGCATCATTTCTAAATTGCATAAATAAAAAAAGAAATAAGAGTTTAATAATTTTTATCTACTCTTCCAAGACAAGTATCTCAATAGCAAAACACAACAATTTTAAACTCATCAAACTTTAACATGATATGAATGAAGGAAATTATCCTGAGCAGTATTCAAACATAAAACTGCGGGACCTAGAGGAAAAACAGAGGATTCTGAAAGACAGGATGATTTTAATAGGAAAAAATCTTATAGAAACAAAAGAAAAAACAGAACAGACAATTTTAGAAATAAAAAGAGAGATTGAAATTTTAAAGACAAATATGGAGAGATTAATTTCTTTTTTAGAAATCACTTCAAAAGAATTTTCAAAATTTGCAAGAAAAGAAGATTTGGAGATTTTGGCAAAACAGGCAAAAATGTTTCAGCCTTTGAAAATTTTAAAAGAAAAATGAAGATCTCAAAATTAGATATCAGTTTAATAAAAATCAAAAATTAAAATGGGAATTTTAGAGCAGGTCACGAATATGAAAAAAGGGGGGATGTCTGAAGAAGAAATTTCTACAAAATTAAAAGAGCAGGGAATATCTCCAAAGGAAATAATTTCTGCAATCAGCCAGGCTCAGATAAAAAATGCTGTTGTGAACAATGAAGAAGTTCCACAGCCTCCCACAGGAGAAGATGAATATATACCATCAAAACAAAATATTTACACTCCAAAAGCACAGGAAGCAGAATATCAACCGCAGTATGAAACTGGATATTATCAACCCCAGGAATATTATCCTCAGGAAGGATATGAGCAGTATCCCCAAACGAGCACAGGCACAGATACAATGATAGAAATTGCAGAGCAAGTCTTGTCTGAAAAAATAAAAGAAATAAAGAGTCAGCTTAATGCAGTGAATGAATTTAAAGTCCTGACTCAGACAAAAATAGATGTTATGTCAGAAAAATTAAAAAGAATTGAAACAATTATAGATAATCTCCAGATTCAGATCCTTGAGAAAGTAGGCTCTTATGGAAATAATTTAGAAAACATAAAAAAAGAAATGTCTATGATGCAGGATTCATTCACAAAAATGATTTCAGACAAAGCATCTCATAAAAAAACTCATAAAAAATAATTAATTTTTTTCTGTTCCAAAAAGAGATTTCATAAAAGGAGAATCAACAAATGTGCTTTGTTTTGGGCTAGAAGCTCCTACAATTACCCCTATAAGTACTAAAATAAAAACTGCCCCCACAATTATAGGCCAATTATCCTTCCACCAATAACCAGCAGACCATCCGACTGCACCTCCTGTTTGGATTAAAACAACTGCTAATATAACTGCTCCTATTCCAAAAAAAGAATATGTCGCCCAAGTTGCCTTAGGAGTGAATATTCCAAAAACAATCATAACAATCAAAAGAATTGCCAACCCTACTCCAAAGCGGGGAAAAATTTCAGAAAAAAATCTAGAAACGATATTAAACTGCAAAGCCATCAACCCAACAACCAAGGCAATAATCCCATTTATAAATTTATTCTGCTCAAATATTTTTGTTTTTTCCAATAATCCAAAAACAAGTGCAAATAATAAAAGAAAAGGAAGAAGATAACTGAAAAATCCTGCCTGCTCCCATTGAGAAAGAATAGTTCCTATACCCCCATAAGAACCATACCAAGCAAGACCTAACACCTCTATCATTATCTTAAATTAAGAAATCTTCTTTATAAATATTTCTAAATTATTTGGAACTTCTTATCAGCAAAGCAAGAGCAACTGCAATAACAGCGACGAAAAGAACATTTATCCAGAAAGTACTACTCCACGATTGCTTAAAGAAAAAATTTATTACAGAATTATCCATTCCAGTCGCCCAAATAACTGCTCCGATAAGTGCTAGCACTACAAAAATTCCAACAACCCACTTAACACCTTTAGTTGATAAAATATTTTCCTTCAAACTGCTCCCTGAAACAAACCCCCACATTATAAGTCCGACAAACATAACAACCAACGCAACTGTTAAAAATAATATTAAATTTTCAACAACTAATTTTGGATAAACAGCACTTACAAAAACAAGTGCGATTACAAATGAAAACAAAGCATTAAGTTGTTTTTTGTCGTCCCCGAAAATTTTTGTTTTTTCAAGAATAGCAAAAACCAAGAAAAACAAAAGCAGAAAAGGGAGTGCGAACTTTGTAAATATCCAATGCTGTAAAATTGTGTCTTCCACCATCTTTTTATATTAAATCGCCTGGAATCTCCTCCAAATCAGACTCCTGACTCGGCAGAGACGATTTGCTGATTATGAAAATATCGCTAATTGCTCTTACGAACTGGTGCGGAATTATAACCCCTCTTGCCCCTCCTATCAAAGACATAACACTTCCTCCAACTTTAATCCTCCATCCATCAATTTTATTTTCCTGAAGATTCGCCTCTTCAACTTCTCCAAAAAAATCCCCAGAATCAGTATAAACTTTTTTCCCAATAACTTCGCTTACTTTTTTTATTCGCATGTTATACACACACCAAACTTGTTTATAAATATTTCGTCAGAAAAAATATATATAATCAAAAACATAACAAGATTTATAAAAAATCAAAACTTCTGTGAAACATGCTAAATAAAAATGAAATCATAACAATCCTCCTTGTTTCTATTGTTCTTGGGTTTGTAGTAAGTCTGGTAAAAAGTTTCAATGCATTTCTTTATGCTTTGCTCGCTGTATTTCTCGTCCTTGGAGTTAATATCTTCGCAAAAAAAATAGCCGGTTATTATCTTGAATCAGAAATAGAAATAAAGTTGTGGGAAATTTCCAGATATGGTTGGACAGCAGGTTCTCGTTTTAAAAAACCAATTCCAGCAGGGATTCTTGTCCCAATTCTTGTTCTTGTTTTTTCATTCGGTTATGTAAAATGGCTTGGCTCTCTGATTTTTGATGTAAAACCTAAAATTTACAGGGCGGCAAAAAGGCATGGACTTTACAAATTTTCTGAAATGACAGAATGGCACTTGGGGCTAATTGCAGCATCAGGAATTATAGCAAACATTTTCTTCGCTATTGTCGGATATTTAATCGGATACTCTGAATTCACGAGATTGAATATTTATTATGCTTTCTTCAACATACTCCCTCTTTCAAATCTTGATGGAAATAAAATATTTTTCGGAAGCCTGGTTTTATGGAGCTTCCTCGTATCATTAGTGATAATAGGGTTGCTAATGGCTGTTTTTATAATATAAAATGAAAGAAGATTTTTTTAAAAAAAGAAAAGTGACTGTATTTTTTGCAGTTATCGCATTAGTAGGAGGGGTATTTTTTCTGAGAAAAAGCATCACAGGAAATATAATCTTATCAAACCCAGTTCAGACAACATCCTTGTCAGCTATAGGTATTTTGCTGATTCTTTGCTCTATTATTTTAGGGGCATATTCTGTGAAAAAGAAATAATAAAATGAAATTCTTAAAAGGGATTACTCCGAGAGAATACCAGCAGAAAATATTTGAAACCTGTGTCAAAAAAAACTGCTTAGTTGTGCTTCCTACTGGAATTGGAAAAACACTCATTGCACTCATGCTTACTATAAAAAGAATGCAGGAATTTCCAGGAGAAAAAGTTGTTTTTCTTGCTCCAACAAAGCCCCTCGCTGAACAGCAAATGAATTATTTTAAAAAACATCTTCCAGAACTCTTTGGAGAGATAAATCTATTCACAGGAAAAGTAAAAGCAGAGCAGAGAGAGAAAATATGGAAAACAGCAGATATAATTTTTTCAACTCCCCAGTGTGTTGCAAATGATTTAAGAAAAAATCTTTACAGCCTGCAGGATGTATGCCTGCTGATTGAAGATGAAGCCCACAGATGCATAAAAAATTATGATTATAATTACATCGCAAAAAAATACGCAGAGCATGCAAAAAACCAGAGAATCTTGGGGATGACTGCATCTCCTGGAAGTGAGTCTGCAAAAATAAAAGAAGTCTGCAAAAATCTCTCGATAGAAGAAGTTGAATTAAGAACAAGAATCAGCGACGATGTAAAAGAATATCTTCAGGATTTGGAATTTGAAAAAATAATAGTGGAGCTCCCAAAGGAATTTGAAGAAATGCGCAACATTTTGCTGAGAATATTCAATGAATATGCAGAAGAATTAAAAAGCAGAAAAATTCTCTTTGGTCCCTCGACAAAAACAGAATTAATAGCACTTCAAAAAAGAATTTCAGGTATTTTGTTGAGAGGAAATAAAAATTTTAATTATATGATTGGAGCAAGTGTCTGCGCCCAGGCAATAAAAATTCAGCACGCCCTTGAGCTTCTTGAAACACAGACTCTTTTAAGTTTTAACAAATATCTCAAAGAATTATTTAGTCAGGCAGAAAAAAGAAAAAGCAAAGGAGTAATAAAGCTGGTGTCAAATCAAGATTTTAATTTTATTTACATGCGCTCAAATGAACTTCTTGCAAAGAGTAAGGAGCATCCAAAGCTGGAAAAATTAAAAGAAATAATTGAAAAAGAAATATCAAAAAATTCAAAAGTAAAAATAATTGTCTTCACGCAGTTCAGGGATTCTGCTGAATCCATTTCTAAAAAACTAAATTCGCTGAAAAACATTAACGCGAAAGTTTTTGTCGGACAGGCAAAAAAAAACAACTCTGGATTAAGCCAAAAGGAGCAGAAAAAAATAATTGATGATTTTTCATCAGGAAAAATAAATGTTCTGTGTGCAACATCAATAGCAGAAGAAGGGCTGGATATCCCTGAAGTAAATTCTGTAATCTTCTATGAACCAATTCCCTCTGCAATTCGTGCTATCCAAAGGGCAGGAAGAACTGCCCGCCTCATGAAGGGTAAGCTCATTATGCTAATAACGAAAAAAACCCGCGACGAAACTTTTTATTATGTTTCAAGAAGCAGAGAGAAGAAAATGCACAAAGCAATAGATAAAATCAAAGAGGATTTGTCAAACAGCAAAGAATATAAAAAAGAAAAGCAGAAAAAATTATTATGAAAGAAATATTTAATATTTTTCCTGAGAAAAAAAAGAGTCCTGAAAAACTGCAGAAAAACTGCAGAATTCTTGTTGATTATCGCGAGAAAAACTGTTTCGTCGCTACGAAATTAATAAAAAATAATTTTGAAGTTGAGTTCAAGGAATTAAAAGTAGCAGACTATATTGTGAGGGATGTTGCAATAGAAAGAAAAACAGTGCCAGATTTTATGTCCTCTATGCTAAATAAAAGACTGAAAAAGCAAATTGAGGAAATTCAGCAGTATAAAAACAAATTATTGATAATCGAGGGTATTGATGAGCAGGAGTTATACCCTGAAAAAAATGGAATTAATCCAAATGCAATAAGAGGTTTTTTGCTTTCAATTCTCCTAAAGCACAAGATTCCTGTTTTATTCACAAAAAATCAGGAGGACACTGCAAAATTTATCTCTGTCCTCGCAAACAAGAGAAAGAATGAAATATCTCTGAATGCAAAAAAGAAATCATTTAATAAAAAAGAGCAGATGCAATTTATTATTGAAAGTTTTCCAGGCATAGGTCCTGTAACAGCAAAAAAATTACTGGAAAAATTTAACTCAATAAAAAAAATAATCAATGCACCCGAAGAAGAATTAAAAGAAATTCTCGGCAAAAAAGCAGAAATCTTTAAGATTGTTGAAGAGGAATATTAAATTAAAATTCCTTCAATATTTTCTTTATGAAACCTGCATTCAAGTTGCCCTCTAAACGCAGGATCTGCCCAATAAGTTTCAAAAAATTTTTCTAATTGTTCTTGAGAATAACTTCCTTTTAATTTTATAGGAGGGTCCATTAGAGTAGGGTCCCAATATCTCTCAGTAGGCACATGTTCTATAAAAGAAGTTCCATTTATACCCCCAATAGCTTTCCATACAAGAGGATATCTAAAAAATGTAAGAACCTCTGCAGAAACATTTATTTTTTTCCTAATTAATTTTTCTGATGCTGATTCAAATAACTTGTCAAAAAAAATGTCTTTTAATATAGATTCATGTTCTCTCAATAAAAAATACGCTTCAAATAACATAAACCTGAAAAGGTCCTTAAGAGAAATTTTATTTTCCAGATTAGAATCGCCTTTCATTTCAAGTTCAAAAACAAAGGCGTCTAAACTTTATAAATTTATTGGGAATCCCTATAATCAAAAAATTATTAGAAAGTTAATCTCTTTGAAACATCATTTATAAAATCTTCTGTTAAACTAAACATTCTCGACGAAGCCCTACCATTATTAGAGGTAAGAATTTCTAAAACTTCCTGTAAAAAATATCTCTCTTTTTCACTCTCAGTATAATTTTTAATCCAGTTGGAAAAAGCAAGCATCCCTTTTTTATAAATTTCAGCTCCCTCTCCTAATAACCCCTTTGCTCTCTCAAAAGAAGGAGGATAAATAATTTCAACATCTTCTAAACAAATAATACTCGGGGGAGAATGATTTATTTTTACGGGGGGACTGCAGATAGGTTCATAAGGAATATTTCTTTTTTGTAAAAACTTTTCAAAAGCATGATGTCCAGACAGCAAATCAAATCCTTCTGGTAAAACAAGTTTTAAAAGTCCTCTCTTATATTCTTTAATTAATTCCCCTGCATAAACTTCTTGCTTCTTATCTTCCATCAAAATTACTTCAAACAAAAAGCCTTTTTAAAAAATTCTATACTAAAAAATATTTTTTAGGATGCGAAAATTATATAAAACTACAAATCCTTTTTATTTTATATTTTCTAATCTAAAAAATAATTCTGCAAAGTTTTATACATCACTCTTTCTGGTTTTAAAACTGATTCCTTTAATTTAAAGCTGCTAACAATAAATTTTATTTCTGTTGTTTTTATTTTATCCAACTCCTCCAAAAATTTCTTCTTGTCTCTGACATTCTTTACCCTCGCAATTGTCAAATGAGACATGAATTTTTTTTCTTGCTCCAACAAATCCCCTAAAGATTCGTCAATCTTTTTCTGGAGTCCTTCGCAGTTTGCAAGATGCAGCCAAATTATTCTTATAAATTTTTCAGAAAAAACACCAAGAGAATCAATCTCTGCTTCAACCTTATTAAATTTAATTTCTTCTAATCTTTTTTTAATCTCTTCAACTCGCTCTTCTGAAATCTCTCCTAAAAATTTCAAAGTCAAATGCAGATTTTCAGGCTCTGTTTTTTTTCCGTAAAATTCAGGCAATTGCTCTTGAATTCTGATTATTTCTTTCTGAACTTTCTCAGGGATATCTATTGAAATAAAGCACCTCATTTTAATTCATATCCTTTTGCTTTTAATATTTTTTTTACACTCAAATTTATTTTTTCCTCGCTGATTAATCCTTCAGTCACATCTTTTTCAATTTTTTCTATTAAATTGTAAGCAGATTTAGAATCTAATTTAAAATCCAATATTACATTCTCTCCTGCATTAATTAAATCTCTATATAACTTCCGCTTATTAAATAAATAAAAGATTTTCAACCCCATCATATTTACCTCATCACTTATCACTAAAATTCCTTCGGGAATATTTAAAATAACTTCTTCAGAAACACTTGATGGTTTTTTATTAGAATTTATTTTTCCTGTTACAATCTGGTGTCCTATCATAACAGCAGATATATTATTCTCGAAACAGTGCCCAAATAATTCCAAATCTTCTGCAGAAATCTCCTGCTCGTCTGCCCTCTTATGAGTATTTTTTATCATGCCTTTCCCAGGATAATGTTTACAGACACCAAAAACATTTTCCTGCAATCCTCGAATATAATTTTCAAGTTTGTCTTTTATCTCCTCTTTTGTGCCTGAAAAAACCCTCCCGCCATAAGCATCATCCTCAAATTCTGCAATAGGAGCAAAATTCATATTAAATCCTAATTCTTTCAAAACTATTCCATGCTTCAACCCTATTTCATAAGATTCTTCTTTTGTCTTTATCTCAGAAATTGCAGGAAAAAAATATTCTTTCCTGAAACCTGCAAAGGGTGTCCATGCACCTTCCAAATCTGTTGTAACAAATAATTTTATCTTAGAATTATCATAGTAATTTCGAATTTTCTCCTTATATTCTTCAGCAGATTTCTGCCTGTCTAGATGAACTCCACCCATATTCAACTTCGTAAAATCTTCTTCAGATTCATCGCCTCTAACAATAATCATCTGTGCAATTTTTTGTTTTAATGTTAAAGAATTAAAATTTATTATATTATTTTCTATAATAATATTTTCTGTATTTTCCTTCATCATTTTCTTTCCAGTTTTATAATCCCAAAGAGCGACAACAAAAACCATAATTAATAAGACCAAAAAGATTATTAAAACTTCTTTTTTCATGAACAAATAAACAAAGTTTATTTAAAATATTTGTTAATCTACAAAAACTCGCCCAGTATTTTTGCTCCGAGTCTAACAGTAAAATTTTTATGGTCTTTTTCAGAATTAATCTCAACTAAATCAATAGCCCTCAAATTTTTCATTTTATTTATCCTTTGAATTATATAAATAAATTCCCTCGATGACAATCCTCCTGGCTCAGAATAAAAAGTTGCGGGTGCAAAGACAGGGTCAATCACATCTATGTCTATTGAAACATAAAGTTCTCTTCCAGAAGTAAATTCCATTATTATCTCGCAGGTATCATTTAAATCTTCCAGCAGCTGATTCATAGAAATAATCCTTATTCTTTTTTCTTTTAAAAATTCCAATTCATCTTTATGATAATTTCTCGTCCCAACAAGAAGAATATTTTCTGAAGGAAAACCATCTTCAATCAGCCCCCTCAGCCATTCTTCATGAGTTGGAAATTTTCTGTCAGCTAAATTCACGCAGTCAGCATGCGCATCAAAAACAATCAAGCACGGCTCTTTTTCTGAATTTTGACAATAATCAAAAAAGGCCCTTGCCAAGGAGTAGCTAATAGAATGGTCTCCTCCGATAAAAAAAACCTTTGGTTTTGTTTCATAAATTTCAAAAGCATTTTTATAAATAAGTTCATTTGAAAATTCAAGATTAGAATTATCTAGATGAATTTCCTCTAAATCCAGATTCTTAACATCAATCCTCCTGCCCTGCTCATTTACATAAATTTCCTTAAGAGAACCCAAAACAGCATTGCCTGTTTTCTCGCATCCTTTTGTTCTCCCCATCCCATTTATGCTGGGAACTTTGACAATAAAAACCATAGATGAGAAATAAAAAAAGAGTTTAAAAGATTAACTAAAAAAATTTTTAAACCAATTAATAATTATTTGAATAATATTCCCACTAATACACACACTATTAATACATAAATTACTTTTACATTCAAAATTATGATTGCATTTAGAATTTTCTTCTAATTGATTTTGAAAATTAAAATCATCTGAACAAAATAATCCGTATTTTCTATAACCAAAAGGGTAGCACTTATTTCCAATTCTACATTCATCGCAAAAAATAGTTTCTTCTTGACAACTTTTACTCTGAGAAGGTTTGTTATTTATTGTTCCACAATTATTCAAATCTGTGCAAGTTCTTGTTTGCTGTCCATATACACATCCACCCCAATCACTACATTCCCATTTTTCAATACATTGAACATCGCAACTTTGAGAAGTGCTGGGCTTGTTTAAGTTTGTTCCACAATTATTCAAATCTGTGCAAGTTCTTGTTTGCTTATTATTAGTGCAATCAGACCAAGAAGAACATACCCATTTTTCAGAACATTGAATCTCACAGGTTTGTAAGGGAATGGGCTTGTTTAAGTTTGTTCCACAATTATTCAAATCTGTGCAAGTTCTTGTTTGCTTATTATTAGTGCAATCAGACCAAGAAGAACATACCCAGTTTTCAGAACATGTTGTTTTAAAAGCACACAAGCCCTCTTTACAGGAGTATCCTCTCGGACATTCTGAATCTTGAATACATACACAATAACAACTATAGATTCCTTCAGAAACCCCCCATCTTGCTTTATGGGGACAAGTATAATTTTTATAATTTATATAGCCCTTTTCACAATAATATACTTCCATATTATTATAATATGATTTATCTACATCAGAATAATTTAATTCACTTATTGAAAAACAACTATCAGGAACTTTTGTATCCCCGATATTAATTACTTTTGGCAAAAAATAATTTAATTCATCAGAATCCTCACAAATAGGCACATTTGTAGTGCCATCATTACCTGTTGGTTTCTTGCAAACACCCATTGAACAACCATACTCACAATTAATTTTTTTACTTTTAAGTCTTGCTTCTTCAAAAGTTATCCAATCGCCCACATAATAGGTTTTTTCACTAAAAACTATATTCTCATCACCACGGACATTCGGGTCATCATGATAAGAAAAGATAAAAGAGAAATCGCCAATATATAAAAAAATGAATTTTTTATCAAAGGCATATAAAGGCCCTACCGCCTCATAAATTTTTCCATCTGAATCTCTAAATCTAACTCTATCACCATATGTTGCAAGTGGATGATCTGCATGAACTTCAATTAATTCTAAAACAATACCTCCATCACAATAGTATTCTATAAGATTTTCTGAAACATAAAGGTTTTCACATCTATCTATGGTTTGTAGATTTTTTCCTATATAAACCCCCCCTAGGATAAATTTTTCTATCCCCCCATCAGAATCATAACACTGTGCAGAAACAAGTGAAAAAGAAAAAAAATTTAATAGAATTAATGATAAAAATATTAATAAAAATAATCCCTTCTTCATAATTATTTTCATGGAAGCGGAGTTTAAAAATCTAATCTTCTGGGACCAAGGCAAAAAAACTATACTCTTCAACAGCTCTTTTCGCAAGTCTCTTGACATCTCCTAATTTAACAGCAAGAATATTCTTTTCAAAATCATAGAAATTTTCAGCATCTCCATCAATTTCAAAATCCAAAAGATTAACCATCTGCGATTGCGAGTCCTCCATTTCAATTTTCCACTGCCCGACAATCTGTGTTTTAATTTCTTCGAGTTCTTTTTCACTTAAACTTTCTGAAATTTTCTCAAATTCTTTTAAAACTATTTTCTTAATTTTATCCACATTCTCCTTCATCGCCCCTACATAAATAAAATTATATCCAAAATATTTTGTTATTTCAGAGCCCCCTTTAATTGCATAAGCAAGATTTCTTTTCTCCCTTATTTCAGAGAATAACCTCGACGACATTCCTTCTGCAGAAAGGGCACTTAAAACTTTCGCAGAATATTTTTCCTTGTTCTCTCCGAAAGGAACATGGTACGCAAAAACCAAATTCGCTTGGTCTATGCCTTTTCTCTGTTCTATTTTTTCTTCATTTCTCAATTCAAACTTCTGAACAGAAACTTCTCCTTTCAGATTATTAAAATTTTTCTCGCAAAAATCCACAAGAAATTCAAAATCTGCATTTCCAACAACACAAAGAATTAGATTACTAGGCTGATAAACTTTTTTGAATTTTTCAATTATTTTTTTTCTGTCAATGGAATTCATTGTCTCGTAAGTTCCAATAATCGGAAGGGCTAAAATTCCTGAATAAAGGCGCTCTTGAATTTTATCGAACACAAAAATCTGAGGGATATCTTTCCTCATTTTAATCTCTTCAAAAATAACCTGTCTCTCTTTACTTAATTCTTTTTCATCAAAAACAGAATTTTTCACAATATCACTCAAAACACCAAGTGCTATTTTAATTTTCTCAGAAGGCATTTTGCACCAATAAGAAGTCATTGTTTCAGATGTAAATCCATTCATGCTTCCGCCATTTCTTTCAATTTCTTCTGCAATTTTTTTTGCACTTCTTGTCAGGGTTCCTTTATACAGCATATGCTCTATAAAATGTGAAATTCCTTTTTCTTCGAGACTTTCATTAATCCCTCCGTTTCTGACAGCAAAAGCAACACTCACAATAGGAAGATTTCTTTTTTCAAAAAGAATAGTCATCCCATTTTTCAAAATTTTTCTCTTAAAATTTGTCTTCATAAATACAAATAAATTCAAAACTATATAAAGATAATTATTTCAAAAATAAAAAATAGCTTAAAATTCCCGAAGCAATGACTACTATTAAAAAAACCAATACCCAAATCCACCATCTAGGTTTTTTCTCTTCCTGAGAAACATCTAAAGACTCTGATTTTTTAATTTCTGTTCCCCGAACTGTCTGCAGAAATTTCTGTTCAGGTAAAACAGCTTGTGTTTGCTCATCCATACAATACCCAAGAAAAAGTTTTTTATAAATTTATTTGTTTTCAAAGAGAATATATTTTTCTCCAGACAATTCAAATTCATCAGTAATTTTGAAATTTTCCCTGATGAAGCAAATAATCCAATTTCTACTAACTCGAAACCTGCTTTTTCTAATCAAACTCCTCGTCGCAAAACTCAAAACAATTTTATCTGCAAGAGGGGCTATTTCCAAAAGAAGTTTTTTGGAATAATCTTTTTCAAGCATTTCTAAGGAATCAAGAATCTTGAACAAAAAAAGAATTTTCTTCTCTTTTGTCTGTCTTAAATATTTTTTTAATTTTTCAAGTTCAAATAAACTCATATGCAGGGCGTGGGCAGATTCAATCCCTCTTGTCTTAAAATAATAATTCATCAAATCTACCAGCTGTCCTATTGACTCAATTGCAATATAATCTATATTTTTATTCACTTCTTTAAGAAAATTATAGCTGAATCCATTTACACCAGCACCTAAATCAAAAATAGTTATCTTCTTATTTTCAAAATTTTTTAAAATTCTCGAATATAATTCCCTGTAAGAATTTAAATTAATCATGCGTTCCTTAGTAGAAATATGTTTTTTCAAAATCCATTCTGGCTCTTGATTTTTCAAGCTAAACAGCTTTCTGCTAGCAAAAACACTGAAAACTTTTCTCAGTAAATCCCTCGTAAGTCTTATCTTTTCTTCTTCACCAACCTGTCTTTTTTCAAAATTTTTCCAAGCAAGCTCAACATCCTTCCGAGGAAGATCTGAAAATTCTTTTTTCTTTGTAATTTTTTCATAAATAAATTTTTCCATCTTATCTCCTGCTTACAAAAAAATTCCCTTTTATATAAAATCTCATTTTTTCTTTTAAATCATTTCTAACTCCGATTCTAAAGCTTTCAGCAGTTTCAAAATTATTTTTTTCAAAAAAATCCTTTTCTATCCAGATTTCCCTGTTAGAAATTTCTTTTTTATGAAAATCTTTGTTTATTTCAAGGGATTTTGTCAGCAAGCCAGGACCACTGCAATTCCTGCTGAAATTTAAAGGCTCCAAGGCCCTTATCAAAACTGCTCCTGCAACATCTTCGCTGTCTGTGACAATATTCAGCATCCATGAATTATGAATACCATAAACTAAAATTGTCCCTGCAGGCATTTGCATTGTTTTTTTTAAGTCTCCGTTCTGGCGCGCCCTCGAAGCAGGGTCATTTCCGTCGAAATAAGCTTCTGTCTCAACAATCCTCGCCCTCATTTCTTTTCCATTAATTTTTTTGACTAAAATTTTTCCAAGTAATTCTCTTGCAACAGCATCTGCACTTCTATTAAAAAAATCTTTCTTCAATTTGACAGGTTTCATTAAATTTTTAATGTCTTTGTTCTTTTAAAAATATGCCAATAAACGCATCTCCTCATTTTGAAAAAGCACAGGTAGAATATGAGCAGGCGCAGACAACAGAGCAGAAAATCAACTGCCTGAAAAAAATGATTGCTCTCGCTCCAAAGCATAAAGGTGCTGAAAATTTAAATGCTCAGCTGAAAAAGCGTCTCGCAAAATTAAAATATTCTAAGGAAAAAGAAGACAAATCAGGAAAAAGAACTTCATTTGGAATAAAAAAAGAAGGACACCAAATCGTCATACTTGGAAAAACAAATTCAGGAAAGTCCACCCTCATCTCAAAAATAACAAATGCAAAACCAGGAATTTCTCAAATACATTTTACTACAAAAAAACCAACAATAGGTATGATAAATATAGAAACAATAAATATGCAGTTAATTGAAAACCCGGCAGTTGAATCAGAATACTACGATAAAGGGCTGACAAATTCAGCAGACGCACTGATAATTTTAATCAATTCTCTCAGGGATTTAGAAGAAATAAAACCTGTCTTAGAAAAAGCTACAAAAAAACAGATAATCTTATACAACATAAAAACAAATCTGAGTGATGAAAAAAAAAAGAAAAATTACAGAAACAATGAAAAGCAAAAAGATAAATTTTGTGATTGCGGATTTAGATAAATTCCGCGAGGAAGATTTTCAGTTGTTGAAAGAGAAAATTTTTGAAACTTTTGACAAAATAAGAGTTTATACAAAAGAGCCTGGAAAGCCACTTGGAGAAAAAAGTAAAAAACCAATTATTCTAAATCAAGGTTCAGTTGTTTTTGACGTCGCTGAAAAAATTTTAAAGGGATTCTCAAAAAATGTAAAAGAAACAAAAATCTGGGGCCCTTCTTCAAAATTTCCAGGGCAAGTTATAGGATTAAAACACAAGCTAAAAGACTTGGATGTTGTTGAATTTAAGACAAAATAATTCATTAGAAATTTAAATCACTTCAACAATCTTGTAACAATTAATATTAATAATGTCCCAAAAAGTGTTGCAGCAAAGGCAGTAAGAATACCTGTCATCATGCCTTCAATAGGATTAAAATATTTCAGAACAAAATTTTTCAAAATAATTAAAACAGGTTCTCTCCATGCAAAAGCAATCATAAAGCCAACAGCTGCGATAATGCCAAATCTCAAATTTTCCTTGAAGTGACTTGAAAATTTTTTTCTCCTCGCAAGTTTTCTGTATTTTTTAAAAGCCATTTAAACCCCTTAAATTTTATCTTGTTATTTCAAAACTTTCAACTTTTTTCAAAAGATCATTTGCTCTTTTGTTCTCTTTAAAATGTTTTCTAACTGGTTCAAGTAAATTATTGATATATTTTGCAGCAGATTTTTTCAAATCAAGAGGATGAACTTCTTTTTTCTTAAATGATTTTTCCATATCAGAATATTTCTTAAAAATAACATCCCCTCCAAATTTTGAGCTTCTTTCAATAACAACCTCTGAAATTTTCTCAAAAATAATATATTTAAAATACTCAAGAACAGGATTGTCCTTGATTTCTCCTTCAGGGCAATATGCCTTTCTAAATTTAGATTCTATTTCTTCAGAAGAATCTGTCATGAATATTGAAGATGCAGGATTTGACTTTGACATTTTTTGCTCTATTGTTTTTTCAGCTCCGCTAAAATTAGATTTAGGTGGAAGAAGCCCCATTAACATGTGATGGCTGACAATAACTGGTTTGTAAAATCCTATTTTTTCTCCAATTTCTCTCGCTAAAACATTAACTTTTCTCTGGTGCATTGCTAACTGGCAGATATCTGCTTTAAGATGAAAAATATCTGCTGCCTGCATGCACGGATAAATTATCTGCGATGCCTGCTGAACCTCTCCTTCTTTTCTTCCCATTATCTGTCCGCAACGAAGAATTCTTTTAACAGTTGTGTTTCTTGCAATTTGCAGGACTGTCTTCCAATACTCCCGATTATTCAATAATTCAGAAGCCCAGACAAACTCTACATTTTTTAAGTCAAGCCCAGAAGCTTTCCACACCTCAATAAAATATTCCCCGACGACTTGAATTTTTTCCAAATCACCGCCCATTTTATTATTCGCCCATGCGTGCCAATCAGCCACGAGCATTTTAAATTTAATTCCTGCAGAAGTCATTTTATTTATATTAATAGCCTTCAGCAAACCCTGTGCAATATGTATTTTTCCAGAAGGCTCAAATCCATCATAAGCAACAATATTTTTTTTAGATTTCAAAAGATTAATTAATTCTTCTTCTTCAACAATCTCCTCTCCAACTTGTTTAATTAAATCAAGCTTTTCATCAACACTTAATGTCATAAAAAACAAAAATAAACTTAATTATTAAATCTTTCTTTGCATAAAAATCATTTTCTCTTTCTTCTTGAGACTTTCTTCCTTAATTTTCTTGCCTGAGAAATATTTCTCCCACCTCTTTTTCCCCAAGCAAGGAATCCGAGTAATATTAAAACAGCAATCCCCATAATTCCCCCAATATGTGGAATTGGCGTCGCTATGAAAATCAAACTTAATGCACCAGGATATCTAAAAAATTCAAAAATTCTCCACATAGAAAGAATTCCCAAGACAAACAAAACAACCCATCCAAGAACAGGGATTAAAATTAAAAAAACAAATGCCCAATGAAACTTTCCGAGCTGGAGCACAAGAGAGATATTTGCGATTGGTATCCACGCAAGCCACGGATATTTATGATTCATCTTTTTAGCGATTTTCATCCAAGCCAAAGAAGCATAAACATAAATTGCAACAACAAACAAAAAAAGCATAAACAAAATTCCAAACCCCAAGGCAAGAAGACTGCCGAGGGTAATACCCTGAGAAAAACTACTCATTGCAAAAGGAGCAGTTTCTAAAAAAAACATTAACATAAAAGTTAAAAAACTATTAACTATATAAATCTTTTCAAATAATTAATTAATTAGATGATATTTCAATTCGCCATCGCTGTTTTATTAGGGATTTTTGCAGGAACAATAACAGGCTTAACCCCTGGAATTCATATAAACCTCGTCGGTATTTTCATTATTTCTCTTTCAGCAACAATTTTGTCTTCAGTAAATCCTGTTTATTTGATTATTTTTATAACCTCTATGGCAATAACCCATACATTCATAGATTTCATTCCTTCTGTTTTTTTAGGCTGTCCTGACACAGACACAGAACTCTCTATTTTACCTGGACATGAATTATTAAAAAAGGGTTTTGGTTATGAAGCAATCATCTTAACTTCTTACGGCGGACTCGCGGCAGTTTTTCTCCTGATAATTATCTCTTATCCGTCGGTGATATTAATTTCAAAAACATACCCTGTAATCAAAAATTTCATTCCATATATTCTTATTTTTATTTCTGCTGTTTTAATTTTTTCAGAAAAGAAAAAAATCAACTCTCTGATTGTTTTTACATTAACAGGGCTTCTTGGCTTGTCTGTATTGAATATAAATATTAAAGAACCCCTTCTCCCGTTGCTGTCAGGATTATTCGGCTCATCTATGTTAATTTTAAGCATAAAAAATAAAACAAAGATATCTAAGCAAAAAATCACTTATCCAAGGATAAAAATTTTCCGCCCTCTTCTTGGCGCAGTAATAGCATCTCCTTTGTGCAGTTTTCTTCCGGGATTGGGCTCAGGACAAGCAGCAATTATCGGAAACACAATCTCTCGCACAGACAGAAAAGGTTTTCTTGTTTTGCTCGGGGCAACAAATACATTTGTCATGGGTTTTTCTTTTATTGCACTTTATTGCATCTCAAAAACCCGGACAGGAGCAGCAGTTGCAGTAAAAGAAATTTTAAAAGAACTTTCAACAAAAAATCTTCTTATTATTCTGCAGACAATTTTCATAACAGGCTGCTTGGCTTTTTTACTTGCGATTTTCCTCGCAAGAATATTCTCTAAAAAAATAGAAAAAATAAATTACACTACCCTCTCACTCATCGTATTAATTATTCTTTTAAATATTGTTTTCTTAGTTTCAGGAATTTCAGGCGTCGTTGTATTCATAGCTTCAACACTAACAGGAATTTACTGCATTTCACTGAAAGTTAGAAGAACCCAGATGATGGGCTGTCTGCTTGTTCCTACGATAATTTTATATTTATTTTAAACCATTTAAACAAACTAAAAAAAATCAGTAATAGTTTTCTGCTTTTCCAATTCTTTTCCAAAAATACTATCAATTGTTTCTTTTGTCAGTTGGAGGGTTTGTTTTATATACGGCGAGAGAGAATATTTATTAACAAGTTCAATGGCAAGTTCAAGATATTTTTTTATACCTCCTTCATGAATTGTAAAAATTATTTTTCCCCCGCATGCAGAACACACGCCACTCAAAGGAGGTCTTCTAAAACTTTCATTGCACGCAACACACCTGAAACCCTGCATGGAGAATTTTCTCAAATTACCCCTCATATCTCTCATAAAATGCCTATCTATAATCAGCCTAGCTGTATCAGAAGTATCTGCTGCCCTGATTTTCTCAACAAGCTCCATTTGATGTCTAACTTTGTCGCTCATTGTGGGAAGAAGTTTATATGAAGAGCACAAAACCCCATAATTAAAATTTTTAGTGTTATGTGTAAAACCAATTCCAAGAAAAGGGTCTTTTCCTTCTCTAAGTAATTTTTTAACATTAAATATTCCTTCAACTTCTGACGAGTGCATTTTTTTCTCTGCTTTTTGATATAACTCAAGAGGATATTCCCACGCAATTTCTAAATCTAAAATCTGGTCGTCAACTTCTCCTGCATCTATTTTTGCATTTAAAACCAAAGGAGCATCTTGAGTTCCCCCTCGATGAGACGGCAGAAATTTTCTGGAAAAATTAATAAGCACATCTCCTAAAAGCATTACAGCAGCTTCATCTCCATCGCAGTCTCTTCTAATTGCAGCATGCATATAAGGGCTTGCCATTAAACCTAAAACTTTTGAAAAACCAATAAACCTGCATATAACTCCTGCGCAATTGTGCGGAGCCATGCAGACACCCAAATGCCCGACTAAATCCTCTTTTTTCTTAAAATTATAAAATTTTTTCAGTCCATAAAATTTTTCAAGAAGCTCGTCCATAAAATTTCCTACATTAAAAAAAACATCATCTGCTTTCTCATCAGGGTCCTCTGGGCAAGAAGGAAGCAAAATATCATGAGGCATCAGCTCTAAAATCTGCTCGTCGTTAACAAGTTTTTCTCCATAAATATCTTCTATATATCCAAGTTCTTTTAATTTTTCAACACTCACTGAAACTTCTATTGGTTTAAAATAAGTCAAAGGAAGCTCAGTCATATCATATCTTATTGTTCCGTCTTTATTCACCTGAAGATTATGCTTTGCTCTCAAAATTCCTTTTTCAAGATGCTCCATCTGCTTGTCATCAGAAAATAGCCCTCTCACCCCTTTAATCAAAAGAGGAATTTCATTTTTATTCATCTGGAGTTTTTCAACTGCTTTATTAAAATAATAATTAATATCCAAATCAAAAGTGCAGTAAGGAACTCCCTCTCTCTCACAGGAATCTGCTTTTTTTTCAAAAGATTTTTCTTTGCTTTCAAAAAAATAATACATTCTTTTTGTTTTTTCTCCGCAGTTTTCACAGACTTTATAGATTGTTTCTTTTTCACACTTCTCGCAAAAATAAATAGGAAATTGGGAATGAATTTTTCCAGCATCTAAAGTTTTATTTACACTTCTCATTCTTCCACCTTCACTTCCAACTGGAAATAAAACATTCGGACTGCCTGTTAATTTTCTCAGCTTCGCCTTCTCAGGTCTGCCCATACGAGCTCCGATAAATTCTCCTGCTTTATCTTTTATTTCAAATTCAGAAAATTCATTAACAATCTCCAGAACATCTTTTTCATTCTCTAGTTTTTTCAAATCAATTTTTTCTTTTAAATTCCCTTCAACAAAACTAATCCCTAAATTAGACAAAAAAGCTCTGCTTTCCTTTTCACTTAAAACAACATTTTCAGTAACAACAAAATGCTCAACTCCTAAAATCTCCAAGGCTCTTTTTCCTTTTTCAAATCTTTCTATTTCTAACTTACTAAAAGGAAATATCAATTTTCCGTCGATATGTGAATGCTTCAGCCATTTCATTAACTCAAAAAACTGCTCTTTTGAAATTTGGGTCCAAAAATAAATATATTTTGGATGAAGAGGAATTTTGTACTTTCTGCTAAACTCAGCAGCAGCTTCAAAACCAACATCAAAACAGTCAATATTTTTTTCAGCTTCAGAATTTTTCTCTCTTAAATCTAATTTCCACCACTCCTCAACATAACCTGGCTTGATTAATTTTGAATTTCTGTTCAAAACATCACTAAAAGGAAATAAAATATCTCCAAGATATAAAATCTCTTCCACATCTTGATATAATTTTTTTGCTTCTTCTTTTGTATTGAGTTTTTTCACACTACCATTAATTAATTTTACAACAGGTCCTTCAATAGAATCACAGGACGCAATCGCACACCCCTTCGTTGGTTTTTCAATTTTAAGCTGAGTTCCAATTGCAATAAAACTATCTGTAATAGCCATTGTTGCGGGATGCAAAGACGCTGCTGAAAAGCCGTCTGCCCTGCTTCTGCCGTATCTGAATCTAAAGCCTCCTGAACGAGAAGGATGTCCGAAAACAGGACGTCCAGCAACTAAATCTTTAATATAAGCAGGTGTGTTATCTCCACTTCCTTTCCCTTTTAATGCTTTTTCATGAATTTTAATATATTCTTCTAAAAAATCCCACCCAGTTGATTTAATTCCATTTTTCTTTGCCCCATTTAAAAGCCGAAACCCCTTTGCTGCTTTTTGTGCAAGCCCTTCTGAAAAAATTAAACACATTCCTCCCCTAATAAAATTAGTCTCAATTCTATCTAAGTTTTTATAATTAGAAACTTCAATAGTTGCTGTCGGCTCTCCTGCTATTTGAATCGGAAGGTTTTTTGCTAAAAAAAGCATTTCTTCTTCTGTGGGAAAATACTGCAGATTTGAAACTCTTTCATGATAATCAGTATTCTCCATAACATATCTTTTAACTTCTTCTTCAGTAGGATCGTATTTTGCAAAACCAAACAACTCTCTCAGATAATCAATTAAAAATAAAGCAATGCAACTCGCAGTTGTGCCGGCAGAGCGAATCGGCCCTGAAAAATATGCTTTAAAATATTCCTTCCCGTCTTTTGTTTTTCCAAGTTTTAATTCAGTGTACCCTTCAATAGGAGAAGAAACAACACCCAAAGTAATATATGCGAAACCTACTCGAATTCCAGCGTCAATTGCTTCTAACAACGACGAGAATTTACAAAACTTCTGTTTTGCAATTTCCTCTGCAATCTTAAAAACTATTGTAGCATCAAGCTTTCCATATTCTTTTTCTAATTCTAAAATTCTTTTGTCAATCCCAGAACCCTCCATTTGTGGGTAAATAGTAGAAATCAAACCAACTACTTTTTCAGCCATTGACATTGCAAGAGGAATTTCAACTTTATTCACAGGATCAAATCCTTTTTCCCTAGCTGTTTCAGCAATTTTATAAACCTCACGAACTTCTTTTTCAATTCTCTTAAAATATTTTTGTGTTTTTTCTGAATGCATTTTAATCACCTAATAATAACATAACAGCTTCGTATTTTGGTTTAATTAATTTTTTAGATTCTTCTAAGGAAAGTTTATTCCAAGAATTAATTAATTTTTGTTTAACAGAGTTTTTTGCAGTTATTCTTGATTTATCTTCACACACAAAGGCAGCTCCAAATAAACAAGAAATATCATCATAAGCAGACATCGCATCTGCATCAGCAATTATCTGCTCTTCAATACTTTTTTTAAAATTATTCACAGAGCCCCTGTGATTCAAAATGCATTTTTTTACTTTTTTAATTTTTTCTTCTGGATAATTCAATTCTTTCAATTTTTTTTCAGCAATTTCAGCCCCAGTAATATGGTGATTTTCTCTCCCACAAATAATAGAACTAATATCATGTAACCATCCTGCTAACTCCACAATTTCAACATCTGCATTTAATTTTTCAGCTAATTTTTTAGCATAATTCACCATTGGAATAAAATGATCTGAATAAGGAGGGTAACCATACTTGCTTGTTGGTTTCTTGCACTCTTCTTCAACAAATTTTCTAATTTCTTCTGTAATATTTATTTCCATTCATTCAAAATCCAAAATTTTAATTGCGCGAGTTTTAAGATTAAACATCGGAACCTTGCAGAAATCAGGCTCTGCTCCTTGTTTCTCCATATATGGAGTTTTATCCTCCCACGAAGAAACAGAAATCATCAAAATATTATTATGGTATGCAACAGCACTTTTGTGTATATGTCCTGAAACAAAAATATCAGGAACTGTTTTTATTAAATGTGCGTCTTTTTCAGAAGGAAAATATTGGGTTGAAGAATGTGTCGGAGCGAGGTGGCGGTTTTTCAGAAGATAAGACATAATAAGCTCAGGGTTGTGTGTAGCGTGCTTTGTAATTAATTGAGGGATATTATTTGTATAATAAAAATAAGAAACTCCATGATAAAGCAACACATTAAATCCGTCGAAAATTTCATTTGAACTTATATTAATCTGACACGGATTTCCAACCAAAATAACATTTTCCAATTCATAAATTCTCCAGGCATATTTTTCATCTAAAACAGGTTGTGGCTCCATCAGACGAATGCCGTCGTGATTTCCAGGAGAAATGATTATTTTTATGTCTTTTCTTATTTTTCCTAGCAGTTCTGCTGCTTTTTCAAATTGAGATTCTAAATCACCAAGAACAATTTCATACTCCTGTCCAGGATAAGCGCCAACACCTGCGATTAAATCTCCAACAATAATTAAATATTTTATTTTACTAACTTCTTCTTCAGTCCCATTAACATTACCATTAAGATAATCTACAAATTTCAAAAACTTCTCTTCAAAAAACCTCGAACTCCCAATATGCAAGTCCCCTATAAACAAGACACACTCATCTGTATTTGAATTTTTTCTCTTAAGAATATGTGCGTCTGGAAAAACAACATCATTAACAAAAATAATTTCTTTGCTTCCGGAACATTTAAACCCGATTACAGAATCAAGAGTCACTTCTTCTGCTTTGGCATAAAGTTCAGGTTTGTTTTTTGTAATTAAAACACTCACTTTCCCAGTCAAATCCTCTATATCAAAAATGATGTTTTTATTTTTAGTTATTCGCTTCCCTGAAACAATCCCAATTAAAGAAAACCTCTGCTGATTTAAAGGAATTTTATTTATTGAAGTAAGCTTATCAAGATCTGGGTGTTCTTGCAAAATATCTTTCAAATCAGAGTATCTCGAACGAAAATAATTTACAAAATCAACCACCTCTAATTTTTTGCTAGGAGAATAATTCATTGAAATAACTTTCACGTCGCTATTTTCAACAGCTTTTTCAGGAGATTTCTGAATATCCTGCCTGTCTTTAATTTCCCTTGAAATTTCAATACTCAATCCAAGTTTAATTTTTATATTATCTATAACTTCGTGGCTTTCTTTGGGTAGTGTTAAAAACACCTTTTCTAAATTCTCTCTATCAGAAAGGAGGCTTTTGGTTATGATTCTTTTTTGTGTTTGAGTTTTGATTTTCTCAATAATAGTCTTAACTGCATTAACATCCCCCGCTTCGCTGAAAAGCTTAAGGACATCTGCATCTAGTAATAATCCTTTTTCTAAACAAAATCTTAAAATTTCTCTACTAGGCATTTAAAACAATTTTTATTTAATTAAACCTTTTTTCTTTTTATCAATTTCGCTACAAAAATATAACTATGTGTAATCAATAGATTCGGTTAAAATCTCTTTTGCTTTCTCAAGGATGTTATTTGTGACTGCAAGTTTTATTTCCCTCATTCTTCCTCCCCTCCCTTTTGAAATAACCCTTACATTAATAATCCCAAGCATATCAAATTCCTGAATTATATCTCCTACTCGCCGCTGAGTCAAAACCTCGCATTTATTTTTCAGGCATAAATCCTGATAAAAATTATAAACATCTCCTGTAAAAACTGGTTCAAGTTTATTTTTTTCAACAAGTTTAATAATAGAATAAAGAACGAATTGGAATTGTTTTGGCTCAGAACAAACAACATCTAAAATTTTATCCTTTTCAATTTTTTCATTTGCTTCATCAATGTGTTTTAGAAGAATTTTCTCAGAGCCCTCTCTTTCAGCAAGTTCTCCTGCTATTCTAAGCAAGTCTAACGCTCTTCTTGCATCTCCATGCTCTCTTGCAGCATAAGCAGCACATTTAGCAACAACCCCTTCTTCAATAATATTTTCTCTAAAAGCGGTTTTAGCTCTTTCAGTTAAAATTTCCTGCAATTGCAGAGCATTATAAGGAGGAAAAACAATTTCTTCCTCTGAAAGAGAGCTCCTCACACGCGGGTCAATTTCATCAAGAAAGGTCAAATCATTACTTATTCCAACAACACAAATCTGAGTTTTAGACAGTTCAGAATTCAGCCGAGTAAGATTATATAAAAAATCACTTGAAATTTTTTTAATTGTCTGATCAATTTCATCTAATATTAAAACAAACAGCTGCTTTTCAGAATCTATTATATCTATGAATTTATTATATACTGCTTCGGTCGGAAGGCCAGTTATAGGGACCTCTCCTCCAAGTCTCCTTATTAATTCAGCTAAAACACGATATTCCGTGTCAGAAACCTTTTTTAATTTACAATTAAGATACTCTATCTTTAAATTAAAATTGTTTTCTTTTTTAACTCTTTTCAAAAGCTCCTCTTGAACGTATTGGATAGAAAGAGTCTTCCCGGTTCCTGTTTTTCCATATAAAAATAAATTGCTTGTTTTCTCTCCTCTAAGAACAGGGGCTAAGATAGAAGCAATCTGTTTAACTTGTTCTTCTCTATGAAGAATCATATTTGGTTTATAATTTCCCTGTAAAATAAATTTATCTTTAAAAATCCCTCCTTTATTAAAAGAATCAAAAATTTCATCAAGTTCTATTTTCATCTTCTTAACAATATAAATTTATTTATATAAATATAATACAATACCTACACGTTTATTTCTTGTGGAAAAATAAAAAAATCAAAATTTCCAACGATAAAAATTTGATTTATTATATAAATGATTAGGACTACTAAAAAAGAAGAACACCGTTATTTCTTATGGAAAAATCAATAAAAATAAGAAAAAATAAAATTTCTAAAGAAAAAATAATATTGAAAATTTTTAAAAAATATGA
>JBDRCB010000010.1:0-51706 GCA_043822125.1 archaeon
AAGGGGTTGCAGATTTGAATGCGACGATAAAATATGATTATGCAGGAGGTGAAAAAGAAAGAAAGGCAGAATGGGAAATTGAAGAAGGAAGTGCAATTCCTATTTTAGAAGTTGTCAGGGAAACACCGACGGTGATTGGAACAAGCACAGAATTTGTTTCAAAGTTGGCGGTTTATAACAAGGGATGTGCTGATGCAAGCACAATAAGTTTGACAGAAAAAGTCGGCTCTGGATGGATAGCGTATACACCTTCTATTGACAATGTTCTTGGAGGAATTGCAGATATTCCTAGAGGAGAAATAAGATATACAACAAGTGATTTGGAAACAATAAGAGCTGGAGAATACAAGGTTCTTTCTTATCTTATGCTGTCTCCTTCTGAACTCAATGATGAAGGAACATTAAGATATAATTTAACTTGGGGTTCTAGAAATAAATATGAATCCTCTGATTATGAATTAAGCACATTTATGTATGCAAATGAATCCCGCCTTTTTTACAGCATAAGCACTGTTGATAGCTTCAAACATCGTTCAGCAGAGGCAAATGATAATATTTTATATGAATTCAATGTGACAAATGTGGGAGATTTGAACATAGCAAACTCGACGTGGAATGTATCTCTTTCAATTCCTGTGCAGTGCGAGGCATCAAATTTCACTGGAAGTTTCAACGATACAACAAGAAAAATAATGTGGAATCTCGGAAGTTTAAATGTCGGAAGCACAAATTCATTTTATTTTAACTTAAACTGCACAGAAGAAAATAAATATGTTTTGAGAGCAGAAGGAATAAATGACACAAGAGCGAGCTTGATGGTTGCAAATGGAAATGCAGGACTTGGATGCTCTGGGGCAAGTTGTGATACAGAAACCTCATTTACATTTACAGAACCTTCTGAACTCAGATACAAAGAGCATTCGAGAATTGATATGAAAGTATATTATGAATGGACAGGCTATAGAATCACAGTCGGAGAAGGGCTTGTTGGACTGCGTGATGCAAGTGGAAATGAATTAATTCAATGGCAGAATTATTCTCTGAATTCTTCTGGAAGTTCAGGAACTGTTTGGGTGAATTATACTTTAGATGAATCAGAAAAAAGCAATTTCCAGAGTGGTATTGGAAACTTTAGTTATGATTTGCATATAAGGAGTTATACAAATGCTACATCTAGTCCATCTGGAAATGTGACTGTGGTTGCGATTAATAATTTATGGGATTATGGAAAATTATTCAATGAAACTCAGGATTTATTTATTGACATACACTCATTTATTTTTGATTTACCGACGCCAGTGCTTCAAACTCCTCTGAATGATTCACTTCAGGCAGCAACTCCTATTGGACTTTCTTGGGAGGCGATTTCTGCCCCTGGAGAAATAACTATAACTTATTATGTATATGGAGATGACACAGATGCATCAACATTATTAGAAACAACGACGGAGAATCTTTATTTGTGGAGAGAGTTAGGGGAACAGCAAGGAGTATTCTATTGGAAAATTATTGCCAGCGACGGAACTTCAAATGCAACATCTGAAGTGAGGCAATTTACTCTTGATACTTGTCAGCCAAATCCAAATTATGCTTATGCTTCGAATTATCCTATGGGTTACGACGAGGCGACAGATACAATCACTGTCTGGGGAAGCAATGGAAGTGCAGGCAAGACACCAATGGGAAACAACGAGAGTAGTCCTATAATTTTTGAAAGAATTTTTGAATTTGGGCAGGCAGCGAGGGGTATTTGCGCTGTGACAAAACCAGCATCAGGAACTTATGCTGTTTTAAGCAGATTAGAATTAGGAAATGTAACAGATGCATTGAATACCACATTTGTAAAAACAACAGGAGAATCAATAAGCTTCAGCAAACAGATTCAGCTGAATTTCAATGCAACTTTAATTTCAGGACAACTAACATCAGGAGGCTCTCCATTTGCAGGTTCAACTCTTTCATTTTCAGGATTAGACGCGACTGATAGTGAAGAAGGGCAATTTTATTTAAAGGACGGCTCTAAATTAAGATTGTATAACACAGGTGTATCTCATACAATAGATGCAAATAATTCCGCTCCTTTTAGATTATATTGGAATGGGGACACAATTGCAAAAGCGAGCACACTACAAAACTGGTATACAGTAAGATTTTTAGGAAGCAACAACACAATTGATAATTTGATTTTAACTAACATGGGAGAAGGATTTTTCCCTGCATCAACGCAAGTGGGAACATTGACAAACATAAAGCCGAGTGGAATTCAAACAGGAGGGCTTGTTCTTGAAGGAGATTCTAATGTAATTATAACAGGACTTGAAATTGCAGAATCTGGAAATGATGTTTTAATAATTAGTTACAATGGCACTACAAATTTAATCAATCCTGTTTTGAATTTTAGCAATTTGAATTGGACAGAAGGAAGTTTTGACGGAAGCATAAACAGAAAGCACACTTATCTTGCGACTGTTACTGATTCAACTGGGGCTGTTTTAGCAAATACTACTCTGGTACTGATTGATGTGAGAGGAGATGTTATATTCAGTTTGACAACAGACTCCAACGGGCAGATATCTTCTCAAACAATTACAAGGGCGATTTATGATTATGCACACAAAACAGGAGATGAAAGAGGACCTCATTTGTTGCTTGTTAAAAAATTCCAGAAAAGGTTCCAAGAGAATGCTAAATCGTTTTCAGCAGCGACAGTTGAAACTCTTCAGGTATCTGATAATGGTTTCTCTACACTTTCAGAGGCAGAAGTTTTAGCACTGACTGGATTAGATTATTATCCTCCTACAAAAGTAAGTTATGGAGAAGAAACTAATTCCTCATGGACAACTGCCGGGCAATTAGCACATTATCCAGTGGATAGCTGTCAGTATTATGCTTTATTTGCAAATGGAACAAAATTGGTTGAAGGAACAAATTATTCATTAAATAAGCAGACAGGATTAATCGGTTTTGACACAAATATGGATGGTTATAATGTGTCTGCTGTTTATTATTATGGAGGAAGCATAAATGTTACAAATGGAATTACAATTGCAAATGCTTTTTCCCTGAATCAGATTTATGATTTTATGCAGTATGAAACAGCACTGAATAATCTTTCAGAGGAGCTTACAACTGTTGATGGCTTGGCATATCAGTTCTGTGTTGACCTTTCAGTAGGAAATGAAACAGACGGAGGAAGTATACAGGATGCTAGTAAGACAATATCATTTAATCCAGGTTATGATGTTAGGACAGGGGAAGCAGGGGCAATTATTGACTTGGCAGGAGTCGGGGGTGCAGGAATTATCGGAGCAATTCAGATTGCAAAAGCTCAGGTTATAGAAGGAGAATGGCAGACAGTTTATGTAAGTATGTCAAATGATTTAGGACAGCCACTTACTGGAAGAAATATCTACGGAATGGTTCATTATCCAAATGGAAGCATATGGATTGATGCAACATTATTTGAAGAAGTGGGAGATTTTGGACTTTATAAATTTGAATTTCAAATACCTGTTGGACATGCTCCTTTTGGAGTTTATGCTGCTCATATAACTTCTATTGGAGTTAATGAAGTGAGAGTATTTGAATATATTCCTGAATCAGATATTATAGTGAGAGACCATCTTGACACTAACCAATTTCTTGATTGGGTTTATGCTCCTATAATGAATAGTTCAGAAATATGGCTGTACCCTACTATTGAAAATCAGCATAATTATGCACTTAATTTATCACAGTATTATTTATGGAATAATAATTATTTTTTCTTCATAGGAGGAAAATTAAAAAGCAGTCTTGATGCGATGATGATTTATGAAGAAGAACCAGCAAATCAATTTAAAATAGATAGAATAAATGAAACAACTATAAACAACTGGACATATTCAGGAGATATTTTTAATATTAGTTTAGATGGTTCTAGAAAATATGAAGGAAGTTATTCTATAAATATTACTTTAAATTATTCAACAGGAATTGGGGCAGTTTCAAGAAATTTTTCCAGTGTAAATTTATCTTCGCAGTTTTCACCAGAGCTTCTTATTCACACTTCTGTTGCAATGCTTGATACAAATTTGTATCTGCCAGACCTTGTCGGCATAAAGAATATTTCTATGAAACTAAAAACTGACGAAGAAAATTATTATTTATTGTCAGGAAATCTCTCTTATTGGAAAATTCATAGATATGGATGGAATTCACTGAAAGTAACACTGCCTTATGATGCACAGGAGATTGGTGTCCCAGATATGACTGATATATCTGGATATGAAGTTATTTTTGAGCATAATTATACTACTCCTACTAGAATTAATTTAGATAATCTTCATATTAATAGATTTGATTATGTTCCTTGGGAGCAATGGGGATTCAGAGACCAAGCAGATGGAGTTACTGTATATTGGTGGAATGGAAATCAAAGATTTAATATTAATGCATTAGAAAGCAGAAATGCTTTTGTAAAAATTTATTCTCCGCAATACGAGTATTTAACTATGTGGCATAATCAATATCCAAATGATGCTTATATCACACAACAGTATAATGCAATGATGAATGCTGAATTTTATTATGAGCATTGGATTGCTGAAGAAAAAGCATTTAATTATCTGCAGGCACTTCCTGAACAATTGCTGTATATTATTTCAAGTTTGTCTGGCTCATATACAAAAGGAGATGTTGCGAATTTGAATCTGCTTACAACAGATATTTCCGGAGCATTGGTAAGTTCAAGTGTTTTCATTAACATAACTTATCCGAATGGGACAACTTTCTTATCAGGAACTCCGACAGAATATGGAACAGGAAGGTATAATTATACTTTCATAATACCGACGAGTGTTATAGAAGGAGATTATCTTGTAAAAATAAATGCAAATTATTCTGGAAGAAATGCAAGCGACATTAAAACCTTTTCTGTTTTGAATTCAACAAGTAGTGATTCAGGAGGACTTCCGTTGAGTATTATGAGTGGAGTCGGTTCAAAATACGCACCAGGAGAAACTGTTTATATAATTTCAACAGCAATAGATTCGTCTGGAAATTTAGTTAATGCAAGTGTGAGTAATTCATTGTATTATCCAAATGGAAGTTTCATGACTTCAGGAGAGGGAGTGCAAATTTCAGAGGGAAGAACAAGATATAATTATACCCTTCCTTCTAATACTCCAGAAGGAGATTATTATGTAGTTATTGATGCAGAATACTTGGGGAACACTGCACATGAAAATTTGGTATTTCAAGTTGGATATTCAACAGTAGGTGCAGGCGGACTTGCACTTAATATGTTTAATTCTGTGGGTTCGATTTATTCTCCTGGAAATGCCGTCAGACTGTTTACAACAACAGTAAATTCTTCAGGGGCACTTGTAAATTCAACAGTAGATGCAAATGTTTATTATCCAAATGGAAGTCTGCTTAATTCAGGAGAATCTGATTTAATCTCAGCAGGAAGATTTGAATATAATTTCACCGCTCCAATAATAGAAGGGACTTACAGAATTGAAGTTGATGCTAATTATTCTGATGACGAGGCACACAGCACAGAAGCATTTGTCGTCGCTGTTGGAGGTGCAGGAGGAGAAGGAGATGCATCTGTTCCTAGAATTCAGGTTGAAGCACCTGCAATTGTCAGCACAAACACAAATTTCAGCATAACTACTTTATCAACAAATGAAAATGGGTATGCAACAAGTTGTAACACACCAGCATTATTAACAATCAAAAATCTTTTAACAGGAGAGAATTTTTTATCAGGCAGCGAGATGACAAATTTTGGAACAGGATTATATAATTATACTTATTCTGTAAATGCGTCTTCTAGTTATCTTGCGATAGTTGAATGCACAATATTAGGAGTGCCATATTATGGAATAAAGTCTTTCTCAACACAGGGAGTTCCATTCCCTACTGGAAATTACATTGAACTGACTGGATATTCAGAAGTTTTAACAGAAGATGATTACAAGGCAAAGTTGTATGTGTTTGATTTAAACGGTGTGCCTGTAAATGCAGATACAACTCCTAAAGTAACCCTATACGATGCATCAGGAAATACTATTGTAGAAGAGGTTTCAATGACACCTGATTCAACAGGGACTTATTCTTACAGCTATACAACTTCTTCAGGGCAGATAGAAGGAAACTGGGAGACTAATGTGACTTTAAGTGTTAATGGAATTAATTATCAAAAGACGCATTTCTGGAAACTTATGGGGGGAATTTTTGATGTAAGGGACATTACAATAATTAATCCAGCTGTAGATGGTTTGCAGATAAGTGTGGTGACAGAAAATGTTGGAGGAACTCCGAAAGATTTGTATTTAGAATGGCAGTTGAGGAGAGTTGATACTGATGAATTGTTAAGAGCAGGTGCTGATACTTTTGCGGTTGGGGCATTTTCTGAGAGAGTCTGGACAATTTCTCCGACGATAAGTTATGTTGGAGAAGTAGAGATAACTTTTGTGGGAACCCCTCTACCAGTTGGTTCAGGCGACAGAGCAGGAGCATACACAACATTCAGCACAACAGAAGGAGCTGTTGAGCCACCAGTTACTCCTCCATCTGCAGGAGGCAGTTCAGGAGGAGTTCCAACACCGTCGGTTATTGTTCCAATTCCTACTCCAGAAGAAGAGGTTCCAGAAGTACCTGAAGAAGCTCCTGAAAAACCAGAAGAAGAGGTATCAGAATTACCTGAAGAAGCTCCTGCAGTTTGTAAATTTAAATTTATTTTCTGCTGGTATTGGTGGATAGTTATAATTTTAGGGTTAATTGGATTAATAGCCTTGATTAAGATAATTATCAGAAAAAAAATAATGAGAATAACTTTTAATTTTATGAAATCAAGAAGATATGCAGGACACCCGAGAAAAATTAAGAAAATATTCAGAAAAAGAAGAGAAGGGGAAGATTTAAATAAATTAGTTCGTTATATAAAAAATAAATAAGATGGTGAAGAAAATAAAGAAAAGAGGCAAAAAATCTAAACCTGAGAAAAAGGTGACTGGGTATACTGAAGATATAAAAAAGGATATTAGAAAAGTGAAAAAATTGTATCAGAAGAAAATTGCAGATGAAAAAAGATTTGAAAAAAACCGGAAAAATTTTATGGAAAATAAAGAAAAAGTGCTGAAGGAATTGGAAAATCTTAAAGAGAAAAAAAAATTAGAAAAAGAAAATTTAACTAAATTAATTAGTTATGTGAAGAAAAAATAAAATGGTGAGGAGAAAAAATGTTATTGCAGTGATGTCTCCGAAGGGAGGAGTTGGAAAGACAATTACAACAGCTAATCTTGCTGCTGCACTTGCTACTGAGTTCGATAAAAAAATTTTGACAATAGATACGAATGTTTCAACTTCTTCTTTAGGACTGCACTTTGATATTTTCTACCCTAAAAAAACTCTGCATGATATAACCGATAAAAAAACACAAAAAAAATCCATTCACATTTATCACAGAAATCTGCATATTATTCCCTCCTGCATTAAAATAAAAAAAAGGCGAGATAAAGATGTTTTAACCATGAGGAGAAATATTGAAAAGATAACAAGGCAATATGATAAGATGCTGAGTGAATTTTCCAAAGAATATGATTTGATTTTGCTTGACTGCGCCCCTGGTTATGATTTAGAGACTATTGCTGCGATGCGAGTTGCGGGAGGTTTGCTGTTAGTGACTAATCCAGAATATCCTGCAATTGTTACAGCTACCCGTGCGATTGAATATGCAAAATTAATGGGAGTTCCGTTGGGAGGGATAGTTCTAAACAAAGTAACTAAGGAAAAATACGAACTTGTAAAAGAGGATATTGAGAATGCCCTGAAAGTTAAGGTTATTGAACAGATACCTTTTGACAAAAAAATTCCAGAATCAATTGCTAAAAAAGTTCCTGTTGTGCTGTTTAAACCAAGAGCTAAATCAAGCATTGCCTACAAAAAATTAGCAGCGTCTTTAGTCGGAGAGACATATCCTCTTGGATTTTTTGATAGAATAGGAAAATTCTTTAGAAAGAGTTCTTGACTTATTATAATAAAATTTATATATCTTCTTTGCAGGAATTTTTAATGGGAGATGTTTTGTGCACAGCTATGGGGGTGCTTGATATTCTTGCAGGAGTGCTGATAATATTCGGATTTGGAATAAACTTTTTTGCAGTTATTATCGGATTGCTGATGATTGGAAAAGGAGTTTTTAGCTTTTTGTAATTATCTGCTTTTTGTTATGTTATTTTTTTGGCAGTATTTTTCTATAGGACATTTACTGCACAAAGGAGAAACTGGCTGGCAGATTGTTTTTCCGAAGAGAACGAAAATCCCGTTGAATTCATTCCAATATTTTTTAGGAAGAATTTTTTCAAGTTCTTTTTCTGTCTGCTCAGGAGTTTTTGTTTTTACCCAACCGATGCGATTGGGAATCCTATGGCAGTGAGTGTCGACTGGAATTACAGATTTTCCAAATGCAAATGCGAGGACTATGTTTGCTGTTTTAGGTCCGATTCCCTTGATTGACAACAGCTCTTCTTTTGAATTAGGAACTTTTGAGTTGTATTTTTTAATTAATATTTTTGAAACATACTGAATTGTCCTCGCCTTTTTTTTATAATGTCCAGAGGAGAAAATTATTTTTTCAAGTTTCTTTACCGGTATTTGCAAGATTTTTTTAGGTGTGTCAGCGACGGCAAAGAGTTTTTCTGAAACTTTTTCTGTGTTTTCATCTCTTGCGCGGAGAGATAGAAGACATGCAATAAGAACTTTGTAAGGATTTGGTTTCTCTCTCATGCGGTTTAAGGTAGTTCTTTCTGTGTAATTGAAATGTTTGCTGAGGATTTTCATAATTTTTGGAATGTTTTTCATTTTGTGTTAAAAATATTTTTGAGTTTTACTACGTTCGAATCTAATTACGCTCCCGCCGAGATTCGAACTCGGGTCACCGCCGTTCTCCATAATTAAAAAGCAGTTGCGTTGAGACGCTAGGTTGTGGACTCTCGTCGAGTTTTGACCCTGCTTATTTATTTAATCAGAGCCTTGAGTTTCCTCAATGAAACAGTAACATAGTCACTGTTTGAGAGGGCGGCATTCTTGGCCTCTGAACTACGGGAGCTTAGAGAGATATACTCTCGTTTTGAAATTTTAATGAAACTCCGTTCTTTAAAAATAAAGAAAAATAGTTTATAAATTTTTAATTTACTTTATCAGAAAAACTTTGTCATTCGGCCGCACTTTTTCTGGAACTTTTATCCCGATGTGCTCTCCTTTTTTTGCTTCATTCACATCTTTTTTGTTTACTTGTATTCCTTCTACTTCCTGCTCAAAATCTGTTGTGTGACCTTTTATGTGGATTTTATTGCCGACTTTCAGTTTTCCAGAAAGTTTTATGGCAGCAACTTCCACATGACTAAAGTAACTGGAAACTACTCCAATTTCTTTTTCTTCCATCATGTATTTCATAGGATAAAAGGATATATAAATTTAGCGATAGATAGTTTTTAATACTTTTAAGAATATAAATAAATCTTAAATAAAGTATTTAATCTCTTTTATGAGCAGATAAAATATAGAACTCTAAGCCGACGTCGCTACGGCGGTTTAGTTGGAAGATTTCGCAGGAAATCTTTTTCAAGTTGTTGAACATTTTCAGAAAGAAAAAGCCCTGTAGTACAAGCAAAAGTTTAACAACTTTTACTTCGTTCGTATGTTATACATCCAAACGAGCGGATGATACATAAAGCCCTGTAGTACAGCGGTCAAGTATGCGAGACTCTGGCTCTCGTGACCCAGGTTCGAATCCTGGCAGGGCTACTCATAATTAATTAAAAAAGAAATAATGCCTGAATTTGATAGAGGGTTAATTCGGGTGGATGATTTGGGAAGGATTCAAGGGTTGTGGAAAAGTGGGGGTTAATTTTTTTGAGCAATTAGGAAACCTATTTTGTTATTCCATTCTTCGTCCTCATCGTATTCTTCAAATTCCTCATAATTCAAAATATTCCATTCAGAATAAATTTCTTTTAATTCTTTTAGTTTAAAATAATAACCTTCTGAATCATCCTCTTGAGAAGGATCTCCTTCTAAAAGAACTTTGAAAATATTTAATCCTTTATTGTTTGTTTTTTTCTTACAATCTTCAAGCAATTCCCTTAAGCTTTTTTCAGAGAGAAAATGAAATGTTCCTGTCGAGATAATAATATCATAATCTTCTCTAATAGGATAATTTTCTAAATCCGCAATAATGGAATTTATCTTAATCATCTTTTTTTCAGCTTCTTTTTTAAGTTTCTTAATCACTGTTTTAGAAATATCTACACAAGTTACATCAAATCCTAATTCTGCTAATTTTAATGTGGTTCCTCCTTCTCCACAACCCAAGTCTAAGACTTTTCCTAATTTTTTATACTTCAGAATTTCTTTGATTATATTTTCATCTGGAGAAAACTCAAAGTTATAATCTTCTCTTGAAAAAACATTTTTTTCAAAATGATATTTTTCTTCAGTCATCTATAATCACCTTGTTTCTTATTTTTAAAAATTTACTGATTTCATCTTCCAAAGTTTGTTTTGGAATTTTATCTTCAAATTCTGTTGAATACCCTATATTAAATCCCTCCACTAAGCGAATTGCTACAAAACTGGCTAAACTATTTTCAAAGTAATTCATAGATTCATAAAAAGCAGTTATTGCTAATTGAATATCTGTCTTTTTTAATTCTTCAAATAATTCTTCATTCTGAATTTCTTCTTTACTAAAACAACTTTCTAAATCACATATTCCTATTGAACCATCAGGGCAAATTACTTCGTTGCCATACCAGGAATTTCCAATACCTCTTAAATATCCTTCTTTGTGAATTCTCTTATAAATTCCTCCGATTATCTTTCCAAGGTGAAGAAATTTTTCTCCATAATTGACATTTAAAATCTTTAATCCCTCATTTAGAAAATACTTTGGGAAAAACATTTGAAACTTCTTTAAATCAATTTTAAACTCTTCTTCATAAACCTCCTGTAAAAAATTAGTAAGAAGCATCATACAAAACTCATCTGCTCTAAAATCTGATTCTATTTCTTGGATTAGTGCGACAGCATCTTCAGAATCTTCAAAAAGAAGTTCAATTTTATGAAGTGCAATTGTCCTTTGAGGAACATTAAATCCCTTAGATACAAATTCTTTTTCAATCTTAATTTCTCTTTGAGCATCTTCTAAACTCATTGCTCCCCCAAATTCATTAGAAGATTCTTCAGTTAATCCATTTGATAAGTTAAAGGTTCTATCGGGAATAATTTTTTCCTTAAATCCTTCTAATCTATAACCGTTCCGTTTAATCTTATAAAATTTTTCATTTATTTTTATGATTGAAGAACCAACTCCGCTACTCAGCCCAATTAAATTTTCCCCTTCAGATTTGATTAAAAAAGGAACTTTTTCTTTTTCAAAAATAGGAATATATTTTGAATTAACTAAATTTACTTTTTTTCTATTTGTTAAACTCAAACTAATTGTAGGGGAATTATTAGATGAAGACCATCCACTATGAAATCCGATTGCAAAATAAGGGAATCTTAAATCAGTTTCCATGTTTTAAAATTTTAGCTATTGAAGTTCCGCCAGAACATGCATCGGTCAAATATTCACAACTTTTACATTCATCAAAAACCCCTTTATCCAAATAAGGAATTTTAACTTTATTCAGATGCCTATAAGCTTGTTTAAATGAATCAAATTCTAAAAGTGAAGATAAATCATTTCCTGCTAAGGGTAGGCATCTCCATATCTTTAAATCTGGAGAAATATCAAAGAACGGAGGGCATTTAAATTGAATATCATTTTGAGTTCCTTCAAAGATATAAAGGTCTTCCTTTGGAATAGCACATTTTGGAACAGTTAAATCTGCCCATGTTTTTATACCTCTTTTATTTGCTTCCTTTACAATTTCTATTGCCCTCTTACTTATCCCTTGAACATTCTCTAATGATTGATAACCTTTTGTTAACCCAGATTTAATTGTAGGTTCAACAATCGCCCATCTTAATTGAAATCCATATTCTTCTGCTAAATCTAAGTGCTCTTCAAATCTAGTTTGCGGTGTATCCAAAATTAACCCCACACTTGTGGGGTGCCCTTTTAATTGTTCAAATGTTTTAATTATCTTTTTTAATTTTTCTTCAGAATAAGCATGTTTTCCGAGATAAGTTATTTCTGCTTCTAATGGATAATTAATGTTTGAAAATTTTTCTCTAAACGAATTTGGCCAGAGAGCATTAGTACTAAATCCCACTGGGATTCCCAAATTATGAACAGATTCTCCAAAATCTAATGCTTGTGGGTGCAAGGATGGTTCTCCCCCCAAAAGATTAACTTGTAATAATTTTTCTTGTTCTAATTTTTTTAAAAGAATTTCCATACTTCCCTCAGACATCTTTTTTGAAGCATGTTGATTTTTCATAAAATCATCTGCAATGCACCAAGAACATCCAGCATTACATGTAGACGTTAGAAGAACGTTCACACAGAGGTCATCTTCTGAGTGTTTTAATAAACTCATAAAATTGGAATAAATACCTAACTTTTAAATCTTTCTTATTAGAATATTTCTTCTTACAACTTAACCCCAAATTTTCCATTTCTACGTCGCTAATTCTCCAATTTTCTCAGTAAACATTTATTAATGAGTAAGTTTTTATTTTGCTGTAAAATGGCGACGAGGAAATTAAAAAATAATAAAATAAAAAAGAGTGAAATTGGTTCGGAAGGAATAATAGAAAGATTTATATAATACTTATAGTTAATATATAACATGGAAAAAACTACTATTCAAATAAATGTTGAAACTCTTGAAAGATTGAAAGCTCTAAAAAACTTTGAAAGACAGTCTTATGACGAACTCTTAACTAACCTAATAAATAATTGTGAGGAAGAAGTTATGGGAGAAGATGAAATCAATGAAATTCAAAAAGGACTAGAAGACATTAAAAAAGGGAAAGTTTATTCTATTGAATCTGTTGCCAAAGAATTAGGGATAATGCTCAATTAAAATGTTTCAGATAGAATTAACTGAAACAGCAAAAGGATTTCTTAAAAAGTTACAAAAAAAGGATATGGAGATAATCTTAAATAAAATCTATTCTCTAAGAGAAAATCCTTATAGGTTTCTTAAAAGATTACATGGCGAAAAATTATGGAGATTAAGAATTGGAGATTATCGAGCAATCATTGATGTTATAGTTTCTATGAATAAAGTTGTGGTCGTGAGAGTTGGTCGCAGAAAAAACGTTTACAATTAACTTTTAATTCTATTTTTTCAGTAAACATTTAAATATCAGTAAGCTTTTATTTTGCTGTAAAATTCTTGAAATGACAAATTTTCAAAAGATTTTTATACTTTCTACTCTTAATTTTTTTATGATTGGAACTACTCTTATTGTTATTGCTGTTTTTGTTATAGCAGCGTGGATAATAATTGAAATGAAAAGATTCAGGCACAAAATTTTGGCGATTTTTTTAATAGCTTTAATATTGTTTTCTTACCTCAGTTTTACAGCAGTTTTCAGAGAGAGAAATATTGATTATAAAAGTTTGAATGGTGTGACTGAAGCAACTAAAATTTATTTCTCCTGGCTTGGCTCTGTTTTTGGAAATATAAAATCAATTACAACAAATGCTGTGAAAATGGATTGGGGGGCTAATTCATCTTCGATAAAATCATCTTGAGTAATATTTATAAACTATACATTATAATATATATTATAAAATGGTGGTGAAAAAAAAGGCGAGAGCTAATCCTAGAACAGTTAAGAAAAGTTCGCGAAAAATAAAATCTAAAAAAAGTTCTGAAACAGCCAAAGGTTTGCGTTCTACTTCCAGGAAAATTAAATTAGTAATAAAAAATATTATTTTATTCACAATTCTATTTATTTCGATGTTGTTATTGTATAAAATTTCAAATGAAGAAATATATGTTGATTTGTTCTTTTTGCTGTCATTTTTATTTGGGTTTGTGCTTTTGGCATTTGTAATCGCACTGCTTGTATTTGTCTTTTTAAGAATATTGAAGAGATAAATTAATTAATTCTTTGAAAATTAAGCCACAACTGAGATTCGAACTCAGGACCTTTACCTTACCAAGGTAATGCTCTACCTGCTGAGCTATTGTGGCTGTTTATTTTATATGTCATTAAGTTTATAAAATCTTTTTGTTAGGTTTTTATATGGAGAAAGAGTTTACACTTGATGATTTGAAGAAGAGATATAAAGAAATTCAGATTAAACATAAACTTCCTAGTTTTGAACAGCTGAATGAAGATTTTAGCATAGAGAAGACAGTTGAAACTGAATCTGAGATTTTAATTAGAGAAGTGAGGAGATATATCGGGGAAAAATTTTTAGGTTATCTTCGTTTTATTGAGATGCTGATAAATCCTGTTAACTCTCCAATGTTTATTTTTAGTATTATTAAAACTCTTAATCTTAAGGATAGAGAGAAACTGAATGAAATTTATAAAAAACTTTCAAAAATGCAAATTAAATTTCTTGAACTGGATGTTGATTTTTCAGAGGAGAAAGAGGCGGTTTTTATAAGAGAATCCTATACTCTTTGGCAGGAGATTAAGAGAGAACTTCTTGAGATTGTTGAAACAATAAATAAAAATTGGGACAATAAGATTGAGAAAGAAGGCAAAGGATATTTTGGATGATGTTAATGTTTAAATTTTAAAATCTCCTCCAGATTAATTTCAAACAGTGCAACAGGCATCTTTATTTTCCAGCTTCTCAAAATTTTGGGGTGAATTTCTCCTACAAATCCTATTTGTTTTTTATTGAAAATTATTTTTGCTGTCCTGCCCTCAATAAAATAAGTAGGCGTGTTTTCTGCTTCTTCTAATTTTATTTCTTCTCCAGTTATCTTGGATAGATATTCTAAAATCTGCTTTACTTCTGTGAAGCTTCCAGGAGAGACAGCAACTGCAAGATTTTCATTTTCATTTATCTCTTCTTTTAATTCAAAAACCTTGCCTATTTCAAAAATTTTCTGAGGATATTCTGCGTCGATATTTTCTGATAAATTCTTAAGAAGGAAGTGGGTCAAATCTTTTCTTAAAACTGAATAATCTGTTTTTGATTTTTCAACTTCAATTAATTTTACTCCATTTTTCTCTGAGACACCCATTTTTGCTAACTGATCTTTTTTTGTAGTCAGATGATAATTTGAAACTTCCAACATATTTATTCCTGCGAGAATTTCTCCTATTTTTCTTTTTATTGTTTCCCGAGGGTCTTCTTCTCCGATTGTTGAGAGTGCAGGTATTTCAGGTATTATGTTATCATACCCATATGCGATGGCAATATCCTCTATTAAATCAACTTCATGCAGAATGTCTGTTCTCCACGCAGGGTATTCTACAAATCCTTTCTTATAATTACAGCCCATCTTTTCTATTAATTTTTTAATTTCTTTTTCATTGAGTTTTATTCCTATTAGTTTGTTTACATTTTCCAGAGATATTTTCATTTTTTCAGGGGCTAAATCAGGTGTGGTGATTTTCTTTTTATAGTGGAGCTCCATTTGGCAGATTTTCCCCCCCATTTCTGCGAAGGCTGTTGCAATAATGTTGATGCATTTTTTTAAAATCTCAAAATCATTTCCAGAACATTCTATAAACACTTCTTTTGTGTTTTCTGTGATTTTCCCAGTCATTTGTGAGTTTATTATCGGAGGCATACTTAAAATATTATTATTTAAATCTGTGAAAATGGGGAACTTGCTTTTTCCTGCGAGAAGGTGGGCGTATTCTTTTCCTGCTGGATGACGTTGAAGAATCTGCAATCCTGAAAGCTCCCTGTCCATTTCAAGAGGGACGAATTTTATTTTATCCGGCTCTATTGCTTTGAGTGTTATCGGCAGTTTTATTTTTTCAAGAGGATAGATTCCTATTGCAACTTTTTTTCTTTTTCTTCCGACTGTGTTGTGCAGTTTTTCCTGAATTTCAATAACTTCTTTTATTTTCTCGTCGTCAAATTTGAGATTTTTGACAATAGCGCATGCAGTGTAAGGTCTTATATCTCTTACAGAAGAATCTATGATAACTTTGTAGTCCTTCTCAGGTCTGTTAATCTTGTATTCTCTTAGTCCTGTTTTTTTTCCAAGAAAAGCAAGAAAAGAGCGCTTCCATCCCTGATAAGAAAGAAGGTCCGGCCTATTTGGAAATATCTCCACTTCTATCTCTTCATTATTAAAATTTTCAAGAGGGGTCCCAAACATCGCTATTTTATGCTGCATTTTCTCGTCGAGTTTTCCTATTTCTCTTTCAAAAATTTTTCTGTTAAATTTTATGTTAGCCATTGAAAATAACCTAAGTGGTTTTTCTTGATTTTCCCTTCTTGCATTGAAAAGCGATTTCTCTACTACAATCCGACGGAAATCGTACGAAAGGCAATTGTTTAATTTTAGTTATCATTTTTTATTATTTTCTATAAATTTATTTCATCTCACTCAAATTCAATTAAATAATGTCCGTGTTTAATTATTTCTTCCACAGAGTTGAATTCTGCTGTTTTTATTTTATTCAAATTTTTTATTCTTTTTCTGATAAATCTTCCTGTGTATTTTTTTGCTTTTGGATTATACTCTTCTAAAACTAAGACATCTCCTTCTTTTATTTCAAAATCAGCGAGGCGCAAATCAGCATTTTTCTTTTTTGAGAGGATTTTTTCAAACAATTCAGGCCAGCATTTCTTTTTTATTTCCATTTTAACTTTTCATCCAGAATTTCATTTTTCTTAATTGTGTGATGTTATTTTTGTATAACTCCCTTAAATCTTTTATGTCATAATAATCCATAATTGTCCTATCAAATCCAGGACCCCATGCAAGAACAGGAATGTGCTCTCCGAGAAGAGGGATTGTTACTTCTGGCCTGAAAATTCCTGCACCGCCGAGTTCCAACCAGACATTTCTTTCTGGATGCCACACATGAATTTCAACAGACGGCTCTGTGTACGCAAAATATGCAGGACAGAATCTTATTTTCTCAAACCCCATTTTTTTGAAAAATTGTTTAAGATAACCCAGCAGATGCCTGAAATTAGCGTCTTTATCGACGACAATTCCTTCTGTCTGATTAAATTCAAACCCATGGCTCCAGTCAACTGTTTCGTTTCTGAAGCATTTTCCCATCGCAAAAAACTTTGCAGGAAGCTTTTCTTTTTTTATTTTTGCAAGAGTAAGTGCAGAAAGACAAGTAGTATGAGTTCTGAGAACAATTCTTTTCGCTTCATTTTCATCCCATCTATATTTCCATCCTTTGCTTCCTCCGACACCTTTCTCGTGGCTCTCTCTTACTTTGTCTACAATTTTTTTATCAGGGAGATTTGTTTTTTTATCTATAAAAAAAGTGTCCTGCATTTCTCTTACAGGGTGGTCCTGAGCTGTGAATAAGGCATCAAAATTCCAAAATGAACTTTGTATTATTTCTCCTGTCATTTCCCTGAATCCCATCTCTGTCCAAATTTTTCTTCCATAATCAATTGATTGATTCACAAAATGCCTACGACCTCCATAAATTTTCGGAACAGGAGACAAGACATTATATCTCCTGAATTTTTTTCCTCTCCATAATTTTTCGTTCTTTAAAATTTCAGGAGTTACTTGTTCTATTAAATCAAATTCATTTATTTTTGACTGAATAACCTTTTTTCCTAATTCAGTAATGTTAATTTTTATTATTTTTTCTTCTTTTATCTGAATAATCCCTTTTCTACTCTGGAGAGATTTTAAAGCATAAAGCTGTTCTGAAGAGAGGGTGCTGACTTCAGCAGGAAGGAACTCTAAAAATAACTCCTCCAAACTTTTTTTCGCGATTTCTTCTTTTACAGAATTTAAAACTATTTTTTCTTTTCGCAGCTCTATCATTGCTTTTTTCTTGAGAACTCCTATGGACGCCTTGAATTCATCTTCTGAAAGATTGCTTTGTTTCAGAGCTTCTTTGACAGGAATAATTCTTTTTTCCTCTAGCAGATGCAGGAGCCGTCTTTCAGGAAGTCCTTTTTTTCTGTATAATATCCCGTTGACATCTAGTTCTACTATTTTTTTTCTTTCTTCACTTAAAGTAATTATCTTTTTACTTTCTAAATATTTAAGAGCCCTAAGAACAGAAACTTTATCAAGATTTGATTTTTTGCAGATTTCACCTATTTTTTTCTCTTCTAAGTGAGGGAGAATTTTCCTCTCATTTGGACTTAAAGATTCTGTTATTTTTTTAATATCCATTTTATTTTTAAGAAAGTTGGATTAAAAAAGGTTTTTAATTAAAAAATTTAACCATTGAAGTAGGCATTTTGAGAACTAATCCAAGTGCCTTTAAATCATGGAGATTTCTGCTGTTTTCTTCTGCTGAGATAAACTCCATTTTTAGCTTGTTTTTATTGCATACTTTTATGTTTTGCTGAACTCTTGCAAGAATTTTTGCTTTCTGCATTTTTTCTGAGAAAATTATTTCATCTAGATTTATTCCAATTATGACTTTATTTTTTTTAGCAATCTTTGCCATGACATGGTTAAAGCCGGAGTCTCTCTGTTTTTGGAAATCTTTCCTGTTTTTTTGACTTAAAAGAAGAACTTCTATCTTCTCTTTTTCAATTATTTTTCTGTTAAGCTCATCATCCTCGCTGGTGAAAATTATTTTTTTGTCTTTGTTTTTTCTAATTTCTTTTCTTGCTTTTTCAAAAGATGCTTCATGTATTAGAATTTTGTTTTTCATATTAATCTTTGATAATCGTGCCTTTAAATTTTTTATTTTTAAGAAGATTGTTTAGATTGTTCATGTTTTTCCCAAGAATATAAGTTGTAATTTTATTTTTTAAAATCATTTCAGATGCAGACTGGTCCAGAACAAAATGTTGTCCTGGCTTAAATTTTATTTTGCCGGCTATTTTATTAAATTCCTTCCATGAGATTGAGGGAATAAACTTAGCATCTTTAAATTTTTTCGGATTTTTGTTGTAAAGTCCGTCGACATTTGTAAGATTTATGATTTCTGCTTTCAGGTGGGCTGATATTTCTGCTGCAGTTGAATCAGAAGTTTGATTAGGTTTATATTCCAGAGCACCGCAGAAAACTATATCTCTTTTTTTAATTTGTTTTTCTAGTGATCTCATAGTGTGCGGGACTCCTCCCTTGGAATCTATTCCAAAAAAATAACTCATAAATCTCGCATTCATTCTCGTCGCTGAAATCCCAGCAAAACTCTGGAGCAGAGCATTTATTTTTGATTTTTCCAGTGCAGAAATATATTTTCTCGCAACACTCCCCCCACCACATACTATTACAAATTTGTGACTTTTTGTATTTTTCAGAATTGTTTTTTTGAATTTTTTTAGGAAATTTATATCGATGTCATTTGGTATTATCAAACTTCCGCCGAGACTTAACACAATCACTCTTTTTTTCATATAGTTAAAATGTGAATTAGTTTTTATATCTTTCTTATATTCGTCTATAGAATACTAAATATTTTTCTCCACCCCTTCCTGAATAACCTTTTTTTATCTGTTTTGTCTTAAATTTTTTTAAAAGTTTTATTGCACCCTCATTAGAAGATTCTATTACAGATATCATTCTTTTTATTTCAACACCCTTTTTTTTCATTTCTTTTGTCTGAGATATTATCCCTCTTCTTAAAAGACTTCCCAACCCATTTTTTCTGTGCTCGGGTATAATAAAAGACTCTGTTTCTACATCTCCTTTTTCTCCTGTATTCATCGACATTGTTCTCCCATAGGTGAGCTTTTGTGAAACCAACTATTTGTTCTGAACGAATTCCTACTACTCCCCACATTTTATTTTCTGTTTTCAGCCCATTAATAATTTTTTCTAATTCTCTCTCTAAAATCTCTCTTTGGGAATTTGGTACGAATCCTTTAAACTCTATTTCCTTGTAAAAATCACGCATAATTGTTTTAAGATATTCTAGATCCGAGGGAGAGATATTTCTTACTAAGTAATTAGATAGCATTAAATTTTTAGAATTATTCCTTTTTAAATTTTATTCTCAAAAAATTTATATATATTAATTTACTGTGAATAACTTATTATCTTTCACATTGAATATTTTCAGCCGAACCCCTGCATCCAGCCATCCGTGGGCATAATTAATTGCAGCGAAGGAGTTTACAAAATCTCCTTTGTTTCTGAAGTAAACTGAATCTGAAAGATAATTTTCAACCATGTTTATTATCTCCTCTGCTTCTTTTTTTTTGTTTTTAATTATTTTTTTCTTTGCTTCTTTTAATGCAGTTGATGTCAGCCCCAAATATTTTTCAATTTTTTGTTTGGTTATTTTATCCATTTATCTAATAAGATGGTTAAGTTTAAAAAGATAATTTTCTTGCTGTAATCATGGTTAAAGACAGAAAAAGATTAACTATTATATTGTTGACAGCTGTGATTGTCCTTTTACTTATAATTCTTGTTTATCTGGTTATTGTAAAACCTTATTTTAAGAATTATGTCTTGAATCTTCAAATGGAATCTTATAATGCAGGCATTGAAGATTTTGTTTCTGCTATGATGGATTATTCTGAAAAATGCCAACAAATCCCTCTTTTTTATTATAACAAAACAGTTAATCTTATCTCAATTGACTGCCTTGGTTAATTCGCAATGGATTATATCTCATTTTTCTTATGATGAATCTTGATGTTACTAAGCTTGAAATTACTGCGATAAATATTAATTTCCCGACAGCGACGCGATAAACCCCCTCATGAGTTGGTATTCTTGACAGTCTTGAAAATTCATAAATTACTTCATTTATTTCTTCTTCTGATAAAGTGATATTTGTGTTTTTTATACCCATTGAACCACTGACTATTATCGGAATGTTAGGGCCGTTACATTCTATTGAAAAGACCATTGGATCTTTTAGCAGGGGAATTAACTTATCAAATTCAATCTCCACCTCTGCTCCTGGAACTGGTTTAAGATACATAAGTCTTTGAGGTAGCATCGGTTCTGGAACTCTCAATACTGGCTGGGAAATTCTTCTGGGCGGAGAAATTCTTTTTCTTAGTAATAGTGGTTTTTTTAAATTTGAAGCTATTGATTTTTTGAACTGCTCTTCTTCTTGTTTTTCTTTTTGAACTTCTTTTTTTATTTTTTCTTTCTGCTCTTTGCTTTCATCTCTTATTATTTTTTCAAGTTTAAAAATATCACCCGGCGAAGAGTTTTTAATAAGCTCTTTTGTGAACCGAAGCAGAAAAAATTTTCTGAACTCAACAGAAGTTTGTTTTAGCATTTTACATTTTTGGGAGCTGTTTGAATCTTGGAGGAGCAGTTTCATCTGACTTTTGAGATGCTATTGATTTTTGATATCCTTGAATCCCCTGCTGTGGAGGTATTTGTTGCATTGGAGGTCTTTGCTGTAATTGCGGTTGCCCTGAGAGATTTTCATGCATAAGAGTCATACCTTTTGCAATTATTTTATTCTGGTCAAGAAGATTATCTATTTTTTCAATTATTTTTTTATTGTCTTTGTTTTCCTTCTCAAAGTTGTAATCCTTTTCTACAAGAGCTTTTGCAGAAATTTCAAATAATTCAAGAAGAGTTGAAATCTGCTTCGTGAGGCTGTCTACTTTTAGAGAAAGATTTACAAGAACTTTCTGCAGTGAAACAAAATTTTCAAAAAGAGTCTTTTCAATAACTATTTCTTTAGCATTATTTTTTATTTTTAATTCTTTATTCCTCTCTGTTTTTTTTCTGCCCTTTTTAGAAGATGTTTTTTTTCTATTTTTTACTAGCTTTTCAGGAGATTTAATCTTTGTTTTTCCCTCTTTTTTAGCCATATTTTAATTAAGAGAATTATGTTTATAAAACTTTTTAGAAAATGTCAAGAGCTTCCCCTTTCTTATTTTTTTGTTTTCCTGAAACCTCTTCTTCAAATTCTGATTCTTCATTAGAGTTTTCTTTTAGATTTTTTTTGAGATATTCCTGTTTTTCCTTCTCAATTGCTTTAATATCTTCTTCTAAATGCGGGTTTTCGTGATTTGCAAATTCCTCTAATTTTTCTGAGGTTAATCTTTCTGCTCCTGGTATTTTCGGAAATTCTTCTTTTTCTGAATGGGTTTCTTTTTTTAAATCGTATCTTCTCGGCTCTTTGTCTGTTCCTTTTATAGATTCCTGCTCTATTTCTGCTACATAGTCAGAAATTTCTTTTGCTGCATCTGCATTTACACTTATGCTGTCAATTTCTTTTTCGATGAGAAATTTAACCATTTCTTTTTCACTTCCTGCCTGTCCACAGATACTTGTTTCCACATTATTTCTCTTGCAGACTCTTATTACATATTCTATTTGATGCAAAACTGCAGGATGCATTTCATTGTAAAGATGCTGAACCTGTTCGTTTCCCCTGTCAACAGCGAGGATGTATTGAGTCAGGTCATTTGTTCCAAAAGAGATAAAATCTATTTTCTCCTCGCATAATTCTCTTATCATCTGGACTGAAGCAGGTGTTTCTATCATAACTCCTAATTTTACATTTGAGAAGTTTATTTCTTTAAGTATTTTTTTTATCTTTTTGACTTCCTCAACAGAAATTATCTGCGGTGCGAGTATTCCTATTTTAACTCCATCTTCTGAAACTCTTTTGAGGGCATTTAACTCTGCTTTTAATATTTCAGGGTGTTTGATTCCGTATCTTATTCCGTGCATGCCGAGCATAGGATTTGGTTCAATTTCTTCAGGTGCTTCCTCTAAATTCTGAAACTCATCGCTTCTTATATCAGAAGTTCTCACCCATATTTCCTCAAAATATTCTGCAATTCCTTTTACACCTCTGAAAATTATGTCTTCATAGTCTTTGATTTTATTTTTTTTCAGAAAATACTGCGGGTGCTTTCCTGATTCTGCAATTATCCCTTCAATTCTTGTTAAACCTGTTTGCTTTATTCCTGTTTTTGCTGCTCGTTTTGCATAAGTCGGCAAATCAACAATTATTTTTATTTTGGTTTTTGTCTTTGCTGTTACAGGCAGAATTTCTTTCTGGATATCTTCTGAAACTTTCCCTTTGTAAATCTTTCCTGAAAATCCGTCGACAGTTATTACTTCTCCTTCTTTTAATCTTTCTGTTGCATATTCTGTTCCCACTATGCACGGAATCCCCATTTCTCTTGAAACAATTGCTGCATGGGCCGTCAGTCCGCCTTCGTCTGTAACTATTGCCGCTGATTTTTGCATAGTTACAACCATGTCTGGATTTGTCATCTTTGTGACTAAAATATTGCCCTGCTTCACTTTGTCTAAATCTTTCATTTCGTTCACTATTTTTATTTTTCCCGATGCTATCCCAGGTGATGCAGGAATTCCTGTCAGAATCGCCTCGCCTTTTATTTCAATTTTGCTTTCTTCTATTCTTTTCTCAATAGTTGTTACAGGCCTTGTCTGGACAATGTAAATATTCTCTCCTTCTATCGCAAATTCAATATCCTGGGGCTTTTTATAATGCTCCTCTAATTTTAATGCTATTTCAGTGAGTTTTTTAATTTCATAATCTGTTAAAACCTGATGTTTTGATTTCTCTTCCCTCAACTTGACAATTTTATTTTTTCCTTCAGAATTTCTTGTTATTGCTATTTTTTTATTAGAAATTTTTTTATCAATTATCTTCAAATCAGATGATAAAATATATTTGTCAGGTGTGATTTTTCCTGAAACAATTCCTTCTCCAAGCCCCCAGACAGCTTCGATAATTGTGTTTTCATTTTTATATGAAGGGTCTTTTGAGAAGATAACTCCTGATTTGTCTGAATCCACCATTTTCTGAACTACAACCGCTAAACTAGTCTCCTCGTGCTTGAATCCTTTTTTGTTTCTGTAATATGTTGCCCTTGATGTGAACAGCGACGCAAAGCATTTTTTTATGTGCTCCAGCAATTCTTTATCTCCTTTGATATTTACAAATGAATCCTGCTGTCCTGCGAAGCTTGCGTCTTCTAAATCTTCTGCAGTAGCAGAGCTCCTGACAGCGACGAAAATAGGTTCAGCTGAGTTTTTTAAAATATCAAGTGCAGAGCCTTTTGCTAAATCCATATTGACTGCTCCGAGGTGCTCGTAAGATTCTAAAATTTCTTCTTCTATTTCTTTAGGCAATTTTGAATTGAGAATAAGTTCTCTTATTTGTATTACAACTTCATCTAAATTTTTAGTGTCTTCATATTTTATTGTTTCTAAAAGGGATTTTATTTTTTGCTTTATTCCTGCTTTTTCTATAAAATAATCATAAGCTTGAGCAGTTACAACAAATCCAGGCGGGACAGGAATTTTTAAGTTGTAAATTTCAGCGAGGTTTGCACCTTTTCCTCCTGCAATTTTTCCAGAATCTTTATTTAATTCCTGAAACCATTTTACAAAGTCTGGTTTTTCTTTATCACTCTTTTTTTCCTGCATGAAAAATAAAATCTTAGAAACTTAATAAAGGTTTTTGTTGGAAAATAAAATAGAGAATAGAGTTTTTAAATTTTTAATAAGATGTTGTATAAGAACAAGTCGTATCCACAATTAATCCTCCAACAACTTTTAGATTACAACTCCCAACATAAATAGTTGCCTTTTTAACAACTTCTCCAGATTCTAATCCACAATACTCACTTCCAATAGCACTTTCTGCGCAATAGTATTCTGCTTTTACTCCACCACCAACATCAAGTTTTAAATCTCTATTAGTACTAGGGATTTTACCAATTCCCACATTACCAATACTAGTTATCACTAATCTTTCTACTCCAGCAGTGCTGTCTCTTATTGCAAAGCGAGGTGTTGAGCTGGTAATGCTGATTAAATCCCAAATACGTGTATTTGAATTTAAAGTATAACCAATTAAATCTCCTCCTGAAAGTGCCTGAACTCTTCCTGCACCATAACTACCACTAGCAGAAGATAATTTAATATTTCCACTAACACCCCCACTTAAATCCACTTCTCCAGCACTGTGCCCGAATGTCGACGGAGAAGAAGTTTGCCAGGCATAAACCCCGACACCAGCAAGAATTATTATTGTTATTGCAATTAAGGTATAACTTAATCTGTTAGAAATTTTATTTTTACATCCTCTTTTCATGATTAAGATAACTTTCTTTGATTTAAATATTTTTGTGTTATTCACTTATTGCTTCAACAGGGCAGGAGTTTATTGCTTCTTTCACGCAGGGAATTTTTTCCTGAGATTTTACATATGCCTTGTAGCTTTCATCTATTTCAAAAACCTCGTCGCAGATTGAAACACAAAGCCCGCACCCAATGCAAGTGTCTTTATTTATTTTAACCATTGCAAAAAAAATCAGTTAAGTTTATAAATTTAATTTTTCTAATTGAATTATGGTATTCACATGGATAATTATTGGGGTTGCAGTATTTATTGGACTGCTGTTTTTTATTTACTATAATAGATTTAATATTTTTGAAAACAGAATTGATAATTCTCTTTCGCAGATTGATGTTCAGCTGAAAAGACGTGCTGATTTGATTCCTAATTTAATTGAAACAGTTAAAGGGTATGTGAAGCACGAGAAATCAGCGATAAAAGCAGTTACTGAAGCGCGCAAGGCACTTGTCTCTGCAAAAGATGTTGTCGGAAAAGTAAAAGCAAATGATCAGTTGCAGTCTGCTCTCAAAACAATTTTTGCAATTGCAGAAGGTTATCCTGATTTGAAAGCGAATACAAACTTCCTTGAATTACAAAAAGAACTTTCATCAACAGAGGATAGAGTTGCTTATGCAAGGCAGTATTACAATGACAGTATTTTGACGTATAATAATTTGTGCAAAACATTCCCAGGAAAATTCTTCTCAGGAATTTATGGAAGAAAATCCAGAGAATATTTGAAGATAGCAGAGGCTGAAAAAAAGAATGTGAAAGTTAGTTTTGGCTGATTTTGAAAGATAAACTTAAAAATAAAAAATTCTTATTGCAACTATGACACAAAGAATTGATTTTCGCGACCAGATTTCAAGGAATAAGTTGAAGTCGTTTTTTTTAATGGCTGTTATCTTTGCTGTGTTTGTTGTTTTAGGTTATGTGGTTTCTCAGATATACGGAGATGGCGGGCTTTTTTTTATAATTATGATTGTTTTTATAATTTTTTCAATAAGTTATATTTTGCTGAGCTATTATAAATCAGATAAAATTGCACTGGCGAGTGTGCGGGCGAAGAAAGCGTCGAGAGTTCAGCACAAGCAGTTTTATGATTTAGTCGAGGGGCTTACAATAGCGTCGGGAATGCCTATGCCTGGGCTTTATGTTATGGATTCTTTCCAGATAAATGCTTTTGCTTCTGGAAGAGACCCTAAACATGCTGTTATCTGCGTTACAACAGGTGCATTGGAAAAATTAGACAAGAGAGAGTTGGAAGGTGTTTTGGCTCATGAGTTAAGCCATATTGCAAATTATGATGTTAGATATATGACTCTCACTGCAGTGATGGTTGGTATGATTGCAATAATTTCAGAAATTTTTCTGAGGAGTTTGTGGTTTGGAAGCGGAAGAGACAATAAAAATACTATTTTTATTTTAATAGGAATACTTCTTGCGATTTTAGCTCCAATAGCAGTTAAACTTGTTCAGCTTGCGATTTCAAGAAAAAGAGAATTTGCCTCTGACGCGTCTGCTGTTCTTTTTACAAGAAATCCGAGGGGGTTGATAAGTGCTCTTAAAAAAATAAAATCTGATTCTGTCCAGCAGGAGAAAAAAGTTAGCAAGGCAGTTGCACCTTTGTTTTTTGCAAATCCTCTGAAAGGCATAACTTCGACACATCCACCGATTGAGAAGAGAATTGAAATTCTTGAAAAAATGTAATAATTTAAAAACTATTTTTTCTTATCTTGAAAATGGGGCTGATAAAAAAAGGGATGCTTGTGATTGTGAGTGTTATTTTTTTGGTTTCTATGCTGATTTTAAATTCTTTTTTCACTGTTTATTCTTCTCTTGATTATAATACAGTCAGCGAAGAGCTGGAAGAGGTTGTTACAGAGATGGCTGAAAAAGATGCTGAGATTATGGGGATGATTAATCTTCAAATGCCGATGATGATTTCCCACTGCGAGAATAATTCAGAATATATTTTTTTCAATAGTCTTACAGGAGAAGAGATAGAGATTTCCTGCAGTTCTGTAAATGAAAGTGCTGACGCTGTTTTCGAGGAGATTATTAATAAAACTATTGAGCAGATTTATTACGAAGATTACTCCTGCAGTGGATTGGGATGTGTTGCTGAGGAAAAGAATCCTTTTGTTTTGCTCTCAGAAAATTTTAGAAATTATTGCTTTGAGAAATTTTACATTTTGCTGTTTGTTTCTGTTTTTTTATTTGCACTTATAGTTTTTCTTACTGATAATAAATCAAACGCATTTATTCTTGGAGGAGTGCTGATAATTATCTCGTCTTTGCCCATGATGAAACTTGAAGGTGTTTTGAATTTTTTTGCAGGCAAATTTATCATAGATGTTTTTTCAATTTTTTTCAGCCAATCTGGAGCTGTTTTTTGGAAAGTTTTAATTATTGGAATTATAACCTTGTCTGCTGGAGTTTTTATGAAACTTTTTGGGGTTGGATTTAAGATTGCGAATTTTTTTGAAAAATTCAAGAAAGATAAGAAAATTATTGTTCAGAAGCAACCTTCTGTGACAAAATAATTTTTATAGTTGTTTATTTTTGATTTTTTATGAAAAAGTGCATTGTTTTATTTTCAGGAGGGCTTGACAGCAGACTTGCAGTGAAAATTATGCAGGAGAGGGGATTTGAGGTTTTTGCTGTTTATTTTAAACTGCCTTTTTCTAAAAACAGCGAGAGTGAAGTTGAGAATTTTTCTAAAAAACAAAAAATTAAATTTGATGTTTTTGACTGCACTAAGGGGAAGTTATTAAAAGAATATTTGGAGGTTTTGAAAAAAACGAAATACGGACGAGGTGCTGGGTTTAATCCGTGCGTTGACTGCAAAATTTTTATGTTTAGAAAGGCAGGTGAATTTGCGAAAAAGAAAGAAATAATTTTTCTCGCGACAGGAGAAGTTGAAGGGCAGAGGCCAATGTCACAAACAGCGAGGGCAATGAAAATTATTAATAGAGAAACTGGGGTTCAGCTCATTCGTCCGCTGACTGAGATTGGAATTTCAGGAAGGAGCAGAAAGAAGCAGATTGAACTTGCTGAGAAATTTAAAATAAATTATCCCTCTCCTGCAGGGGGCTGTCTGCTATGCGAGAAAGAATTAAAAAAAAGATTTGAGATTTTAGTTGGAAAGAATTTAATTAATGAAAAAACTCTTCCCTTAGTTAATATTGGAAGGCATTTCTTCATCAAAAATTGCTGGTTTGTCGTCGGAAGAAATGAAGAAGAAAATGAAGTAATTGAAGAATCTAAAGGAAATTTTATTGAAAGTGAAAAAGGAAAACCTGCTGTTTATTATTCTAAAAAAAACAGAAAAAGTTTTGCAGAAGAACTTCAGAAGGATTATATGAAAGGAGGGTGTAGGGAATTTAAGAGTGAGAGATTGTAATCTAATTTTTAAAGATGTCTAGCCATTGCTTGAAGAATTTCATAAGCTGTTCCTCTTCTATCCTTTGCTGTAGTTATTGCTCCACCTATAACAAGAATGGAATTAGTGCAATCTTGAACTGCTAAATCTGGAGTATATAATTGTTTTTGACCTTCTCTTTGTATTCCTGCCCATTTAATTCCTGGTGTAACATACATAAAATCAGAACCAAATTCTTTTTCAAGTCCTCCTGCCTTATTTGCTGGACATACAACTCCATCTAATCCCCATCCCTAGCAAGTTCTGTTCTTCTCCTAACCAAATTATCATATCCAAAATCTATACCTTCTTTTTTTAAATCATCGTCACTTATACTTGTTAATACAGTTACACCGATTACTTTTGGTCTTTCTATTCCTATAACTTGTGCTCCTTCATAAGCTCCTTCAACTGCTTTTTTACACATGTTCTCTCCACTTTCTCCGACGTGAATATTAAAAAAAGAAACACCTGGAACTGCACTTGCTTTTGCTGCTCCATAAACTGTATTTGGAGTATCATGAAATTTCAAATCTAAAAATACTGCGCCTTTTCTATCAAAAATTTCTTTTACAATAGGTGTTCCTTTATTACATGCTGCAGTATGAAGTTCTTTACCTATTTTACACATTCCAACATAATCTGATAATTCTCCTGCGAGTGCTATTGCTTCTGCAACTGTAGGCACATCTAAGGCTAAACAAACTCTTCTTCTCGCTTCTTGTTCTTTTTGTGTTAATTGTATCATTTTTTTTCTACTTTTGGAAAGCCACGTTTTTCTCCCCACCCAAAAGGGTCTACTTTCCATTTAGCTAACATTTCTACCTGTTGATCATTAATATATCCAGTATCTTTAGCAACTTCTAATAAAGTATCATAAGTTAGTATTGATTTTGAAATACATGATGATGCAAGTTTTTTATTTTGTTTTTCATCATAAGCAATATTTCCTGCAAACATTTGGGTGGGTTTATCAAAACCATAATTAAATATTGAGTAACAATGATTGCAAACACCATTCGCATTTCTTAGTGCTTGAACAGCAGCAACAGAACTTCCCCCAGTAGAAATTAAATCTTCTATTAATATTCCTCTTTTTCCTTGTAAATTTGATTCTGCATCAATTCCTTCTATTTGATTTTTTAGCCCATGATCTTTTGGTTTGTCTCTTACATAAACCATTGGTTTGAATAAATCATCTGCTAGTTTTTCTGCCCATGGTATTCCTGATGTAGATGTTCCAGCAATAAAATCATATTTATCTCCTCCAGGAAAGAACCCTTCTCCATTCATAAGCTGTCGAAATCCTAATGTTATTAATCTTCTATATTCAGGAAACCAAAGAAACATTCTATTATCATTATAAATCGGCATTCTAAATCCAGAAGCCCATGTAAAAGGATTATCAGGTTTTAGTTTAATCGCCTTTATTTTCAAACCTGCTTTTGCAACTTCTTCTCCATAATCCATTTCAAATAAGATAAATTTAATTTAAAAAGATTATTATATTAAGAAGTCATATTTTGAATTATACAAAAATGTGCCACATATGCAACACCAAACCAGTCTATGAATTTACAAACAAAAGAAAATTATGCAAGAATTGTTTTATCAAATGGTTTGAAAAAAAAGCTTTGTATACTGCAAGAAAATTTAATATGTTAAATAAAGGGGATTTTGTTTGTTATAAAAAAAGTAGTGATTTTAGAGATGTTGTCTTGGAAAATACCTTAAAGATGTTTGCTGAAAAAGGAAGGATTAAACTAACTAAAGGAAGAAAATATGACAAGTTTGCAATTCCTGTGACAATTAATTTAACTGCTTATGAGTTTGCTGATAAAATTATTAATAAGAGTGTTAAAAATATGAATGAATTTCTTCCTAAAAATAAAAAAATTATCAAACCACTTTATTTTTTTCTTGACGAGGAGGTTTTGCTGTATGTTCAATTAAAAAAACTTAAATTTAAAAAAATCAAGGAAAAGAAAAAAGACAAAATTTCGCAATTTATCAATGAACTGGAGAAAAAACACCCTGAAGTCAAAAGGGCGGTTGTCAGTAGCTATCTTAAATTATATTGCTGATGATTATATATTTTCTTGAGTATGGGAAAAAGTTTAATCTTTCTTTTCTAATTTTTTGACAAATTCGTTTATGAATTTTTTATGCTCTTCTCTGTTTTTGATTTCTTTTATCTTATAATAGGCTGTGTTCCCTTCCTCGTGCTTTTGAGTTTTTATATTTGCTCCTAATTTATCTCTTATTTTTTCTCCTATTAACACCTCTTCTTCAGACAATGAGGAAATTTTTTTTGCTGATGTAACCAGAGTTCCCATACTCATGAACTTCAAAACATTTTGTTCTTGCCTTGCAACAATTGCCCCGTAATTCACTGAAATTCCAAATTTTATTTTTTGTTTGAATAATCTATTATGATGGTTTAATTCTTCTTTTATTTTCTCAGCAAAATGTATCGCAGTATCTTCATTTCTGAATGTTTTGGTTCTTATCGGAGCAAAGATAAAAAATAAATATTCTTGATTTCTATAGACAAATGCTTTTTTTTCATCTGACATATCAATTAATTTATTGACTGCTTCTTTTGCATTTCCTTCTCCTGATTCAATTTCTTTTGAATTTTTTATTTTCAGACAGATAATGCTCACATCCTGTTTATCTCCTTTTATTGACAAGGAAAGTTCTGCTCTGTTTTTTACTCCTTCAGGGTTTTTTGAGTTTATTTCTCTTTCTTTATTTCTCCTTAATCCTGATAGATTTATTTTTCCTATAAAACTTTTGTTGTACCCCTTTTTGAAGATTATAAATGCTGTTAAAAAAAGAATAATTATTATGAAAATCCAGGAGAGAGGATGCCTCATTATGTTCACAAATCCCTCTGAAAGTTCCTCTGCACTTATTGCTTTTCCTGTTAATAAAACCTGCTCGCTTATTATGCTGTTTTCGTCGGCAATCACCTCCACTTGATATTCGCCGTTAGGAGCAGTTAAAGAATATTTCTGAACTTCATCTATTTTTAGATTAGTTTTGATGTTAATTGTCTGCTCGCTTATTTTTACAAGAACTGTTTCATTGTAGGGGACGTTTCCAATGTTGGTGATTATTAATGTGCTGTTAATAATATCTAATTTTACTTTTTTATTTTCTGTTATTTTGAATTTTGCCTCTGCTGTCAGGCGGTTTGAAACAGATACTACTGTCCAATCCCTAGGAGGTTCGTTGTGTTTTATTGGAAGTTCAAAATACTCGTCTGTGGATATTTCCCTCTGCTCTAAAATTTTGTTGTTGTAGTCTTTTACTGTCATAATTGCTGTTGATTTTATTTTTTCGCCTGTCTGGTCGTGGAGAATTGATTTTACTCTTAAATCTGTTCCGGGTATTACTTCTTTTGTTTCAAATGCAATTTCTAAACTTGTTGGAATTTGACTGATGACAATATTATATTCTGAAAATCCAATGTTTGTCTCCTGCCCCCACAAATCTTTTTCATATGCTTTTAAGTGGACAGTGTAAACTCCTGCTTTCATGTTTTTTAGGGTTTTCATTTTTATAGAAAAATATCCGTTGCTGATTGATTCTGTTTGGGAGATTGAGGTTGAATTTTTTAAAATTAAATCTATGGATATAAATCCGTTTGAGTTTTTTCCATTTTCTTTTATTGCTCTTCCCCCCGCAATGATTTCTTCTCCTGGATTGAATTCAACTCTCAGGTTTTCTGTTGTTATGCTGATTTTGTCTGAAATTTTAAATTCATTTGACAGGTCATAATCGTCGAGAATCATTGCCTTTATTTTGCAGGCCCCGCGCATATTTTCTATCTGCTCGTTTGTGAGAATCAAAGACGCTTCTATCCTTTTTTCTTCGCCGGAAAGGAGATTTATTCCGTTTGTGTAAAAATTTGCTTCTTTTCCACTGCAGATTAAATTCATTTTCAATATACTTGTTATTGCTGAAGATGATTTTACAATTACTGGGACCTGTATTGTGTCTCCTATGTTGCTAATTTCAGGAATTTGCTGAGTTATTTTAATTTCCGCAGAAATATTTGAGAGTAGAAAGATTGCAAAAATAAATAAAATAACCTCTTTTTTCATTTTATAATTTAATGATGTCTTATTTATAAATATTTGGTGATTTTTAGATAATGTTTAAAAATGCAGATGGTTTTAATTGAATATGCCAAAAGATATGAAGGTGACGCCGTGGGAGGTTTCTGGAAAAGTTGATTATGATAGGTTAGTGAGGGAGTTTGGACTGGAAAAAATTGACAATGAAATTTTGAAAAGAATAGAGGAGCATTCTGGGGATCTGCATTTTATGCTGAGGAGAGGAATTTTTTTTGCAGGACGGGATTTAAAATGGATTTTGGATGAATATGACAAAGGTAATAAGTTTTTTCTTTATACTGGGAGAGGGCCCTCTGGACCTGTGCACCTTGGGCATTTAGGAACATGGATTTTTACTAAATGGTTGCAGGAGGTTTTTGATGCAGAGCTGTGGTTTCAGTTTACTGACGATGAAAAATTTATGTTTAGTGAAAAATCCTATGAAGAGATAGACAGATGGACTTATGAAAATATGCTCGACATTATTGCATTGGGTTTTAATCCCAAAAAAACTTTTTTTCTAATTGACACTAAACATGCTGGATTGATGTATAAAGAAGCTACAAAAGTCGCGAGGAAGATTACTTTTTCAATGGTTAAATCTTCTTTTGGAATGAACAACGAGGACAATGTCGGCAAGATTTTTTTTACAAGTGTTCAGGCAGTTCCTGCATTTTTGCCTTCTGTAATTAAGAAAAAAAAGATTCCGTGCTTAATTCCTCATGCTGTTGATCAAGACCCTCATTTTAGATTAACAAGAGATATCCTTCCTAAACTCGGATATTACAAACCAGCGAGTATTCAGGGCTCTTTTCTGCCTCCTCTTACTGGAAGTGAAGGAAAAATGAGCAGCAGTGAATCTGGTGTTGCGGTTTTGACAACAGACTCTCCGAAAGAAGTTGAGAGGAAAATAAAAAAATATGCTTTTTCAGGAGGACGGCCGACAGTTGAGGAGCACAGGAAAAAAGGAGGGAATCCTGACGTAGATGTTTCATTTCAATATCTAAAAATGTTTTTTGAACCAGACGACGAGAAACTTAAAAAAATTGAGGATGATTATAGAGGTGGTAGAATGACAACTGCTGAATTAAAAGATTATCTTATTGAAAAAATAAATGCATTTTTAAAACAGCATCAGAAGAGAAGAGAAGAAGCGAAGAAGAGGGTTGAGGAGTTTATTTTTAAGGTTTAACCAATTAAATCTTCTAATTTTTCTTTTTCTTTTAGGACTTTTGGAACATAAAATTGAGTTTCTTTTGGCATTTTAGAGAGGTCAAAACTATTTTTAAGATATCTTCCTATTCCTCCATTATAAGAGGCTAAAAAATGTTTTGTTTTTTCTTTTTCAGAAAGTTTATTCCATTTTTTATTGTATATTTTTAATGCATTATCAAGCCACTGAAAATAATCTAATCCTGTTTTTATGTTTGTTTCAGGAGAGAAAACTTTTTCATACCCATTTAAATTTCCATTAACTTCCCTCCAAACACAAGGCATTATTTGAAGCAGACCTCTTGCACCTGCACTACTCATTAAATGAATATTGTCGTTAGATTCAACTTTTACTATTGCTCTTACTAGCGACGGAGAGATATATCTTGGATAGTTTTCTTTTTGAGACATTTGCTTGAGTATTAGAGAATAAATCCAGTCGTTATTTATTTTTTTTACTAGCTCCGATCTTGTTGAATAAAATTCTTTTTTTATTTCTTCAGCATCTGCTCGTGGCAGATTGTAAAAACTTCCCGCTGTCAAAATACCAGATAAGACAGCATATTTTATAATATCTGAAAATTTTTTTGATGTCATTTTCACAGTTAGTTTTTTGTATTTTATGAAAAAATTAATTTTTAAGAAAAAAACTATTTATAAATTTTTCGCTATGTTTTTATAATTTTTTTAAATTATATTTCTCATTTTCAATTAAAGAAGGTATTATATAATCAGCAGTTACTCCTAAATCATGAGCAAGAATGATGCTTCCTTCTTTGTTTGTATCACAATTATGCATAATTTTGTTTAAACTTTTTTTATGTCTATTTGAGTAATATTTCCAATCTTCTGTATCTACATCCCAGAAAAATGTTTGATATCCATTTTCTCTTAAAAACTCTGCGATATTTCTTTTATTTTTTCCTCCATCGTCCCCGTAGGGAAACCTAAATAATCTTGGATTTTTAATATTTAGTTTATTATAGATATTTTCAATTACATCATGTGTTTTTGTTATTTCCCATTTTGCTCTATCCAAGTTAATTCCTGAAAAAAATGGATGAGTAAAAGAATGATTTCCAACGCTGTGTCCTTTTTCCAATGCTTTATATACAACCGGAAGAGTGTTTGTATTTATCTGGCTTCCAATTAGAAAAAATGTAGATGGGTTTTCATCTTCTAGAGTGTTGAGTATTTTTTCCATATACATACGCGGGCCGTCGTCTATTGTTAGATAAATATTTATCTTATTGCCTAATCCCGCATTTGCAAATTTTGGAATCCTTTCTATAAATAGACCTGCTCCTACTCTTACACACCATTTTAAGAAATTTCTTCTATTCATAATATTGATTAATTTTTATATTTTATAAATCTTTGTTTTGTGACTATTTTGAAGTGATTACTTATCCTTGGATAAATTCTTTTAGATGTTGTTTATTTATTGAAGATAATTTTATAAAATCATTTTGTGTAAATAATTCATGAAAATTTTATCCCTGCATACTGATTATATAAAATTCAAGCCCTTGAAAAAGGCACTGAAGAAAATTGAGCCTTTGTCTGATGCTGAAAAAGAAGAGAGGCATGTTGAAAATGCACTTGCTATTATGACTGCTGTTGAAAAGCACGATACTGATGTGAAGGGTGTTGTTGAAAAACTTGTCGAGGAGATAAAGCTAATTGCAGAGCAGATTAATGTTGAAAATATTGTTCTTTATCCTTATGCACATTTGTCGAGTGAACTGGCAGTGCCTGAGCTTGCTGTTAATGTTCTGAATGAAGCAGAAAAAGCACTGAAAAAATTTTTCAAGGTTTTCCGCGCGCCGTTTGGATATTACAAAGAATTTGAAATGAAAGTGAAGGGGCATCCTTTGAGTGAGTTGAGTAGGGAAATAAGGATTAAAGGAAGAGAGGACAGCGATGATTATAATCCTAAAAACCTACTGAAAGAAATTTCAAAAGTTAAACTCGATTCTTCGAAACTTAAAGAAAATGATCACAGAATTTTAGGACAGCAAATGGATTTGTTTAGTTTTTCTGAGATTGCACCTGGAATGGTTTTTTGGCATAACAATGGATTGATAATAAGGAAGGAATTGGTTAGTTTCTGGAGAGAAATGCATAGAAAAAATGAATATCAGGAGATTTCAACACCGCAGATTTTGGACAAGAGATTGTGGCAAATTTCAGGGCATTGGGAAAAATACAAGGAGAATATTTTCTTAACTGATTATGAGAAAAGGATTTTTGCTGTGAAGCCGATGAATTGTCCAGGAGGGATTTTGATTTTTAAAAATAAGCCAAAGAGTTACAGGGATTTGCCTCTTCGCGTCGGTGAACTTGGAGTTGTGCACAGACAGGAATTATCAGGAGTTTTAGGCGGATTGTTCAGAGTTATTCAGTTCACACAGGATGATGCTCATATTTACTGCACAGAAAAACAAGTGGAAGATGAGCTAAAAAGAGTTATTGATTTGGTTTCTGATTTTTATAAAATTTTTAACCTGCCTTTTAGAGTCGAGATTTCCACTCGCCCTGAAAAAAGAATTGGCGACGATAAATTGTGGGATAAAGCAGAAGCAATTTTGAAGAAAGTTGTAAAAGAAAAAAAATTAAATTCAAAAATCAACGAAGGGGACGGAGCTTTTTATGGACCTAAAGTTGATTTTCATGTAACAGATTCTCTTGGAAGAAACTGGCAGTGTGCGACTTTGCAGCTGGATTTTGCAATGCCTGAAAGATTTGAACTTGAATATACTGACAAAGACAACAAGAAAAAAAGACCTGTAATGCTGCATAGAACTATTTACGGAAGTTTGGAGAGATTTATTGGAATTCTTATTGAGCATTATAAGGGAAGATTTCCGACATGGCTTGCTCCTGTGCAGGTAAGAGTTTTGAATTTTACAGATAGAAATAAAAATTATGCTGAAAAAATTACAGAAGAATTAAAAAATAAGATTCCAAATTTAAGAATTGATTTTGATTTTTCTCAGACAACTGTTCCTTCTAAAGTTAAGGATGCTGAAATGATGAAAGTGCCGTATATAATTGTAGTTGGCGACAAAGAGGAAAAAGAAAACACTGTTGCTGTGCGTGTGCGGGGCAGTAAAGAAATTCAGAATTCTAGTGTTGAGGATTTTGCGGAGAAGGTGAAGAGGGAGATTGAGAGGAGAGAAATAGGAAAGTTTAAAGATTGAAATTTCTTGATTGTTTAATGAAGGAAGAAATAAAGAATGATACAATTTTTATGGAAAATGTTGAACGAGGCATTAAAGAAAAAATCATTAAATTTTCTGATGATAAAAAGCGAATAACTTATTTTTGTAAGCGAGAGTATTCTACTACTTTTACAAATCCAGAGGAAAAAGTAAGGGCTTCTTATTTTGTGGAGTTAGTTTTGGATAAAAAATATCCTAAAGAAAATATTGATATTGAAGTAAAAGTTGAGCGAAGAATACCAGATGATAGAGCTGATATTGTTGTTTATGATGAAGATGGACACGATTATTTAATCGTTGAATGTAAAAAAGATGGCATTACTGACGCTGAATTTAAACAAGCAATAGAACAAGCGTTTGGAATTGCAACTTTTTTAAGGTGGACTATTTGCAATTAATTCTAAGTTAGTGTGTTAAAACAGGACTTTTTTCTTTGATGTGCGGAATTAAGAAGTTCGCTGTCTCCTCCTGTCCGTCTGCAATAATCTTGAATTTTATTCCTTCTATGTTTCTAAAATTAATTATTTCTGTTCTAACTTCATTTATCTTTGATGCTTCTTTTATTTTTGAAAAAAATCTATTTAAAATATCAGAGATATTTAATATCTGAATAGCAACTAAATCTCCTTTGCTGTCAAAGTCCAACACGAAATTTCCCAACTCTACTGCCCCTGAAGATTTCTTGCCCTCTAAATAAACAAACAAATCATCACTTTCCAAATCATAATTAAAATTAAATTTTTTCATTTTACCCAATTGCCTTTTGCCAGTTTCTATTTATTTTAATGATAGTTACTATAATAATCTTTTGGTTTATTGTTAAGGTATATCTGTGATAAAGATGTTTTGAATAGGAAAAATAGCAATCATATTTTTCTTCTCCTTTAAATTTTGCATCCTGTTTTTTAGCGTAAACCAACCTCACAGGATTAACAATATTTTCTTTAACTTCTTCTAAATCCACATTTCTAACAAATGCCTGCAAATCTGCATGGTCTGTGATAATTATATCTGATTTTTTATATTCTCTTAATTTTGTTTTTAATTGCTCTAATTCCATTACTAAATAATATCATTTTCTTTAAATAGCCTTTTATCTTTGAGTTTTTATTAAGATAATATTGAAAATTAAAAAGTGAATGGAAACCTCCTAAAAAAATATAAACTTTGTTTTTTCTATATTAAAATGAAGAAGATTGTAACTATCGGCGGTGGGACAGGGCAGTATTCTATTCTACAGGGGTTGAAAAATTACGACGTGGAGTTGACTGCTATCGTGAACATTGTTGACAGCGGGGGCTCGTCAGGAGAGTTGAGGGCGAGTTTTGGAGTTTTGCCTCCAGGAGATATCAGGAATTGTTTAATTGCATTGGCAGATGATTCCAAGATGAAAGAGCTTGCAGATTTATTTGCATACAGATTTTCAGGAGGGGAAAAAATGAACCACAACCTCGGAAATTTAATTCTCACTGCACTTTCAAAAAAATACGGAGATATGGGACAAGCAGCTAAAATAGCAGGGGAAATTTTAGGAATCAAGGGAAAAGTTTTTCCAGTTTCTATTGACAGCACTAATCTTTTTGCAGAAACTTCTGAGGGAAAAATTCTGAAAGGAGAAGATAAAATAACTACTCTAGATAAAAATGAAAAGATAAAAAAAATCTGGTTAGAGCCAAATGCTTATATTTACAAGGACGCTGCTGATGCAATCCGCGATGCTGATTTAATTATAGTTTGTGCAGGAGAGATTCACGGAAGCATTCTCCCGCATTTTTTAGTCAAAGGAGTTAATGAAGCGATTCAGCAGAGCAGGGGGAAATTTATTTATATCTGCAATCTTGGGACAAAGCAGGGAAGCTATGGATTTAGGGCAAGTGATTTTGTGGGATGGATTGAGGATTATTGCAAGAGAAAATTAGACATTATAATCTGCAACTCAAAAAAGCCAACGCAGAAAGTTGTTGACAAATACAAAGCAGAAGAAAGTTTTTTTGTTGAACCTGATTTAATGGGAGAAAAAGTTATTCTTGTTGAATTGCTGGTGGAAAAAGAACTTGGAGGAAAAATCGTCGCGAGGCATGATTCAGAAAAAATTGCTAAATTAATTATGGATTTATTAAAATGAATTTCCAATTTTATTTAGAAAAACTGCATTCGTCTGATGTTTTCAAAAAATTTAAAAGAGAAAATCCAAAATCTTATTTGTGCTCGAGTTTTTTTATTTTTGATTTTCGCAGAGAAGGAAATAAACAGCATTTTGATTTTTATGCTCCTGAAGAAAAAAAGATTTTTAGCTTTCAAATAGAGGAAAATTTCAAAATTGTCCCGATAGAGCAGATAAAAAAAGAAATTCCTGAGAAAATTTCTCTGAATCTGAATTTCGATTTTGATGAAATAAAGAGAATTATCTTGAATAAAATTGAAGAGGAAAAAATAAAAAATAAAATTGAAGAGATGATGCTTTCTCTTCAGAGAGTAGGTAAAATAAATCTTTTAATTGGGACAATTTTTGTTTCTGGGCTTGGGCTGATAAAATTAACTGTTGATTTATCTAAGAAAGAAATTATAGAATTTGAAAAGAAAAGTTTTTTTGATATGATGAAAATTTTCAGGAAATGATTTGCTTAATTTTTCTGCAGTAATGTTTTATGTCTTTTCAGCAATAAAATTTATCATTAATTCTGAGCTTAGTGTAGATGTTATTTTAAATCCTCTTTTTTTAAAAAGTTTATGAATTTCATCTTCTTCAAAAAGATAATAATATCTCTCTCCTTTGTCCCTCCATTTTACATATTTTTCGTTTTGTGCGTTTTTGAATCTTTTTGAGTTTTTGTTCCAAACACCGACGAAAACTTCTGCATTTGATTTTAAAACTCTGTGTAATTCTTCAACTGCTTTTTCTCTTTTTTTACTTCCTTTAATGCAGTGAAGAGAGGAGATGAAGACTGCAGAATCAAAAAAATCATTTTGAAATGGGAGTTTTGTAAAATCCGCCTTAATAAACTCTGCCTTGATGTTTCTTTCGTCTGCTTTTTTTCCAGCGAGCTTCAGCATTTTTTCTGAAAAATCAACAAGATATATTTTTCCTTTTTTTATTTTTATTAAATGCCTTCCTGAACCACTGCCTAAATCCAGGACATTTCCAGTCTGTTTTTTCAAAAATTCAATTACATTTTCTGCTGGTTTTGTTTTGAACTCATGCCATTCCTCTGCTATGTTATTCCAGATTTTTTTTTGGTTCATTTTAAATTAATTCTCTTATTTTATAAAAGGAAAAAGTAGTTAAAAATATTTGTTCTTTTTTAGAAAGTTTTATCAATTAATTATTTTTTAATTAAAATGGGCTCTATAGAAGAAGATGTAGCAGATTACAGATGGATTCCTGACCTCTCTGGAAAAGAATTAGGAGCATTATTAAAATATGAAGAAAAACATAGAGTAGAATCTAAAGAAGATTCTCATTTATTGGATTTGTTTGGGGTATGGGTGAAAAGAAAGAAAGAAGTTAAGCTTGGGGAAATCATTGAAACTGCTGAAATTGTCGAGCCAAATATTATTGCACTTATTAAACGTTATCGTTTATATAAAATTCCTTTTTTTGGAGGTATAATAAAAGTTTTTTATCCAGCTCCTTATTCATAGTTTTATAAAATTTATATAGTATATCTTAATGCAATTATAATGCTAAAACCCTCAAAAGATGAAATCAGAAAGCCGACGAAGACAATTTCTGGCGTCACTCCAATAGCAGTTATGCTTCCTCCTCGGCAGTGCAACCACGGAAAGTGTATTTACTGTCCGTCGCTGGATGTTCCTCAGAGTTATACTCCGAAAAGTCCTGTTGTTATGAGGGCAGAGAGATTAGATTATGATCCGTATAAGCAGGTTCGCGCGAGGATTAAAGCATTTAGAATTATGAACCATCCTACTGATAAAATAGAATTAATAATAATGGGTGGGACTTTTTTGCAGTACCCTAAGCAGTTTCAGTATGATTTTATAAGAAGATGCTACGACGGATTGAATGAAAAAGAATCTAAAAATTTAGGAGATGCGCAGAAAATTAATGAAAAGGCGAAAAACAGGTGTGTTGCACTTTGCATTGAAACCCGTCCTGATTACTGCATTAAATTCATAAAAAGAATGCGGGAGTTTGGAGTTACGAGGGTTGAGCTGGGGGTGCAGATTATCGACGATAAAATTTATAGTTTGATTAACCGAGGGCATAGGGTTGAAGATGTTATCAATGCAACACGCGCGCTGAAAGATGCAGGGTTTAAAATAGGATATCATATTATGCCGGGGCTTCCAGGAAGCAATCTTAAAAAAGATTTGAGACTTTTCAAAAAGCTTTTTTCCGACGAGAAATTCAGACCAGACCAGCTTAAAATTTATCCGTGCCAGGTTATGCCGGGCTCTGAACTTGAAAAATTATATTGGGGCAAAAAATATATTCCATATAACAAACAGCAGATTAAGGAGATTGTTATTGCTATGCTGCGGGAAGTTCCGAGATACTGCAGAGTCATGCGCGTGATGAGGGAGATTCCACCTTCTTATCTTGTGGCTGGAACAAAAAATATTGATTTGCGGAGAGATATAGAATATGAATTTCGGAAAAGAAAAGAGGAATTAAAAGAAATAAGATACAGGGAAATTGGTTTTGCTTTAAGAGGTGAAGAAGAAGTTGATATGAATTTAAATCTTAAAATTACAAAATATAAATCTTCAGGAGGAATTGAATATTTTCTGGAAATTATTAATAAAAAAAATATTTTGTTTGGGTTGTTGCGACTGCGAATTTCCTGTAATCAAGGAATTGTCAGAGAACTACATGTTTACGGCCCTGCATTGAGATTAGGTGAAAAAAGCAAAACCTCTTCTCAGCACGGGGGGCTTGGAAAATGGCTTCTCAGCGAGGCAGAAAAAATAGCAAAGAGAAACAAGATGAAATTTTTAAAGATAATCAGCGGGGTGGGAGTCAGGGAATATTATAAAAAATTTAATTATAAAACCGGAGAGATGGGTTATATGATTAAATCTCTGGAATGATTATTTTCTTCTGCTTTCTACTATGTTTTTAATTTTAAGGGAGAGAAGCGCGAAGAAGAGCATGCATATTCCTATGAAAATAAAAATAAATTTAAACGGCAGAAAAAACAAAACCGCTGCACACAGGAAAAGAGAAATGCCGTTGTTCACATCAAGAGTAGTATTGTAAGGGCCGTAATATTTGTCTTTTTGCTCTTTTGTAACTAAATCAAAAAAATATGCTTCTGTTGTTGGTTCGAGCATTGCAACAAAGACACTTGCTAAAATTAATAGTGCTAAGATTAAATATATGCTGCCTATGAAGAAACAAGATAGTGCAAAAAAGCTGAGTGCTATGTTTCCTATAAAAAATATTTTTTTGAATCCTATTTTTCCGGTGAGTTTTCCGAATGAGTATTCACACAAAATCAGCGGGACTACCACAAGTGCCAGAAAATAACCAACGATAATTTCATTTAATCCTGAATCAACTATGTAAATTGGAATATAGATATAGATTAAAGTCCACCAAAATGTGACACTTCCACTTATTATGTAAATTAAAAGTCTGTCCTTGTTTTTAAGAAAATCTATTAGAACTTTTAGAACATTTTTGTCGATTCTTTTTTTCTTTCTCTCATCTTTTATTTTGAAATCCTTGAATAAAATCATTGTAAGAAGCATGAATGCTGCTGCTAGGAAAAAGACATTTTTTATTCCATATCTGTTTGCAACAAAACCTGCTACTATCGGGCCTATTAGCCAGGAGATGTTGAAGAATGTATAAATTAAACTGATATTTTTTGAGACTGCTGTGTTTTTGGACTTGTCCCGCAGGATTATTCCAAAAGCAGTGATTTTCATAGAGGTTGCTACTGCGAGAATTATTCCTGTGATTGTTATTGCCCAGATTGTTGAAAATAATGCAAAAGATAAGTATGAAATAATAAAAATTCCTACTGCGAACAAATATATTTTAGCCTTACTGTTTTTTTCAATTATCGGAATTAAGAATATGTATGAAAGTCCTGCGACGATTGTGAAAAATGTCAGCAAAATACCAACATAAGACGGGTTTTTTAAAATTGATTCAAGATAAATTGCCCAGATTGTTGCGACGAGAGCTGAGCTTAAAGAAGAGATTAAAGAGATAATCCCTAATTTATTGATTTGGGTTAGGGCGAGACCTCTTTTTTTTATTGTGTGCATGGAACTATAACTTTTTTGTATTTTTAAACTTTAATTATTCCTTTCTGCCATTCTTTAAGAATAAAACGGGATGTTTTGTCTTCGTTGACGTCCCCGCCTTTTTTCAAGAAGCCCTTTTTTCTCCCGAGTTTTTCTATTAATATTTCTGAGTCTCCTTCTGAATTTATTTTATAATGCTTATCCAGTAAATTCCCATATTTTTCCATTAGTTTTGAAATAATTATTTCAGGTTCTTTAACCTGGCTGTAAGAACGTCCGCTAACTTCAGCATGTTTCGCGAGGGCATTTTTTTCTGTTCCAGAATAGTCTTCTTCTGGTATTACTCCAGGGGTATCAATTAGCATAATTTCAGGAGTTAATTTTAATTTTTGAATTCCTTTAGTAAACCCTGCATCAGCACCTGTTCCAGCAGAGCTTTTTCCTACGAGGGTGTTTATCAAAGAAGATTTTCCTGTGTTTGGATAGCCGATAACTCCGACATTTATTTTTTCACTTACAGGATTTTCTATTTTTTTAGAGATTAGTTTTATTTTATCTCTCAGCTCTTTTATTCCTGTGCGGGATTTACACGAAACAAAAATATGAGGGATTAAATTTTTTGGAATTTTTTTGTATTTTATTAAATCTGATTTATTTAATACATAAATTATTTTTTTATCCTGTTTTTTTGCTTCTTTTTCAATGGATTTATTTCTTGTTTCTTTTATGAACCGCGCATCTAAAACTTCTAGAATTATGTCAGAAATGCTGACTATTTTTTTTAACAGCAAAGGGTATTTTTTCTTCTGCTTAGTCTGATTTTTTAATTTTTTTTCAGAACGGAGCTGTTTTTTTGTCGGCATAAAAGAATAAAGAGAAAAGAGTTTATAAAAACGCCCCGACCGGGGGTCTTTTTTAGCCCTTTTTCTCATCACGCCCCATTGGGGTGTTTTTTCCGTTTCGACGCACCGACAGGGCGTCGTATTATCTAAGAGCTTCCTTCATTGAAAGAAAGTATCTTTTGCTTTTTCCTCCACTTGTGTGAATATTATTTCTGATTTCATTCTTATTTTTATTAAAAGTCGTCGGAGTTTATTTAGTTTTCTATTGAGCAAGATGATAAATTATTCATCTTGAAGAAATTTAACTTCTGGAATTCTTGGATACGAATTCATTTTACATGCCTTCTCTAAATATTCTCTCTTCCAATCCCTTTTATCTGTTGTTATAAGAATAAGATTATTTTTTTTATATTCTTCTATTCCAGAAGCAATTATCTTGGAATCTGCTTTATTTTTGTTTAATTCAAATAAAGAATTTACTAGAGATGGATTTATTTTATCCAAGGGAGTAACAAATCGTTTAATTTTTGTTTTAATGAAATTATTTAGTTTTCTTTCTAAGAGATATGTTTGTTCTTGCAAATCAAATATATCTTTAATATTAATTAATCCTAATTCATAATTTGCTAATATCTTACGAACCTTCATTTTATCTTCTTTAGTTAACATTTTTATTTCAGGTGTCTCCTTAGAAGAAAACAGGGCCTTTGTCTTAATTATTTTTGATGTAAGTTTTAATCTCCAAATTAAATAAGGAATCTCTTTTTGTTTTTGATAAAAACAAAGAATAATGTTCTGATTTCCAAAAATAAATTTTTTAGATATCTCGTTAAAGGAGCTCTTTTCATCGAAATTATTAATAATTATGCATGTATCAAGAAAAGTTTCCATTTTACTAATCACTTAATAATGAGTGAAGTAATTCCTTAGATTTTTCATTTGAAAAACTTTTAAAATTTTCTTCAGACAGATTATCTAACTCTTCTTTTAATTCATTCAAAACAGTTTCTATATTTGCTATCTTAGAATTTAACTGGTTTGATTTTATTTGATAAAATAATTCTCTTTTTTCTTCTGAAATCAAATTTTCAGCATCATAGAAAAAATACTCTGTCGTTAAACAATCCCAAACAAGAGTGAATATTTCTTTTAATTTCATCAAATAATTTTTTAATTCTTCCGAATCTTCCAAATTAATAATATTAATAACACAATAAACAAATTTATCAAAAACTTCAAAACTTTCTTTTAATTCAATTGGATAAAAAGAAGATAATTTTAAAATACTTTCTTTTAAATCTTTCAGATTATTTGCTACAAAAAGATTGGTTGTTTTTGTTTCTTTTTCATAGTAGAATTTCATTTCTGGTTTTTCATATTGTTCTAGTTGAACTCTATGAGCAGACCAATCCTTATATTTATCAATTAGTTGTGAAAGCAAGGTTTGTTGTTTGGAATTCAAATTAAAAGTCTTATAATCTATCAAATTATTTTCATACCTTAAAGCAAGTGTTTGACCATAATGAAAATTTAAAATAGGAACATTTTTAATGTCTCCATCTTCAATAAGTTTAACTGCAATTTTTTGAAGTTTTGTTCTTGAAATTTCTTGATTGGTCTTTTTTCTCCAAATATTTGAGATTGTGTGAAGGAGGCTAAGAGTATTTCCTCTTACTTCCTCTTTAAAAGGCAAACAATAAAAAGCTAAATCTTCAGAACTACAGTATACTTTTGATTTTGATGCAGAAATTAATTCATAAACTTTTCTTTCTTTTTCTTGCATTAATTCATCTAAAAATTTTTCAATAGTGAGCCAATTGGAATTTATATTCTCACTAATTTCAGAGATTGTTTTAGGTCCTTCTTTTAATTCATTGAGGATATCTTCTTTAATTTGTTCAGGAGTTTTCTTTGCCTTTGTTTTAACTGTCATAGAATTCACCCCCTCTTTTCATAATTATTAATAATGATTTATGTTTATAAATGTTTGGTTATGTTTAATAATGTCTGATAACTTTGGATATAATGATAACATTTATAAATAGGTATTTCATTAAATATTCAATTAAATTTAAAAAAATTTAAATGACAATTAGAAGAAAAGTCAAAAAGATTATTGATGGAGATACGTTCCAGACCTATACAAGGGTTAACGGAAGCAACTATGTCCGAATAGCTGGAAAGAATGCTCCTGAAAAACACCAATTCGGTGGAAGTGCTGCTACTCAAAAACTGAAAAGACAAATTCAAGGCAAAACTGTAACTCTTAAACCAGTAGGAAGATCTTTTGGTAGGGTTGTTGCTAAAGTCAGACATAATAGGAGATTGTTAAAATAATGGTACAAAAACTATTTGGATTAGGTTTAGGAGCTACTGGGACGGCAGCGATACTTATCATTGGAGGAATTTTAGTAACTCAATTTGCTTCTGAGAGTCTAGGAAATTTTGCTATTTTTGGGGGAATTATTTTAGCCCTTATATTCGGAGGATTAGGGGTTTTGGGAATTCTAAAGAGATTATTTTAATATGGAAGGAGAAAGAAAATCAGAAGAATTTGAAGATGATAGAAAAAAGTGGAAAATTTATTTTGATTTAGAATCAGATAGCCCTGGAGGAGAGAGTGTTGTAATGATAAGATTTAGACGAAGTGAAAATGGAAAACATTTTTTGAATACTAAAGATCTAGAGAAACTCAAACAAGATTTAAGGGATTTGGGAAAACTTAGAATAATTAAACAAGGGAAGGATTTTTTAGAGGGATGAAAGTAGAACATAGTTTGATAATTAATCATTGCATTTATCTTCTTTACAAGATTAAAGAATTCTAAAGGATAAAGGTATTTGGTATAGAAAAGAAAACTATAAAATCCTATGAAAATCTTAAATAATATGAAGATCAAAGACCTTCCAGAGCAAAATAGGCCAAGAGAGAGATTTCTTAAACATGGACCTGAAACACTTAGTGATGCAGAATTGTTTGCAATAATTCTAAGAACTGGTTCTCAAAAAGAAAATGTTATTGACATGTCTAACAGACTCATTAAAGAATATGGATTAAATAATTTATTTGATTGCTCACTTAAAGAACTCCAAAAAATAAAAGGAATTGGCCCATCAAAAGCAATGCAACTTCTGGCGATGGCAGAGTTGGGAAAGAGATACAATCAATCTCAAATACTTCAAAAAAAGAAAATAACCTGTGCAGAAGATGTGTTTAATCATTTTCATGAACGTCTTAAAGACAAAAAACAAGAAGAGTTTCATATACTCATGCTCAATACTCAAAATCATATAATTGGAGAGCAGTTAATAAGTAAGGGAACCTTAGATGCGTCTCTTGTCCATCCAAGAGAAGTGTTTAAACCTGCGATAAAGAATTCAGCATCAAAGATTATCCTGGTTCATAATCATCCAAGTGGAGATTGTTTTCCAAGCGATGAAGACTATGAAATATTTAGAATAATTTCAGAAACAGGGAAAAATCTACAAATAAAAATTTTAGATAATGTGATTATTGCTAATAATAAAAAATGGAGTTACGTTGAAGATAGAATTTAAGAAATATTTTTTATTAATTCTTCACCAAATCCATTTTCTGTTTCCTGATTATAGAATGGCAATCCAATAACTCTATAATTTTTTGTTTCAACAAATTTTTTTAGACCGTATTTTGCAGATCTTTCTTTAACTTTAAGTAAAAGTTTTTCTTTCCATTTATCGGTTTCTTCGATATGTTTTCCTTTTGGTTCTATAAATATTTGATAGGTAAAAGTTTTTCCATTTTTGATTTTTAAAAATAAAACAAAATCGGGAGCAAATGCCTGCCCATCATCAAAATCATAAATTTTAAAGTGCAATTCATTTCTTATCAGATAGATCTTTTCGTAATTATCTTTGATATTCTTAGATTCAATTATTTTGTCTATAAATTTTACACAGGCTTTCTCCTCAGAAGTGCCATAATTTGCATTAAAAACATACCATTCTTTATCTTTTACAAAATCTTCCATCCCCTTGGACCTTTCACTATTTTTTGGTAATTTCAAAGTCAACTCTTTAAATATTTCTGAAATTTTTTCTTGCTTAATAAATTCTGAACCAACATAATTAACCCTTGTTCTTTCTAAACTTTCTTTAATTTTGTTTAATAATTTCAGAATAGCATCTAATTTATATTTATTTGATATATTTTCCAAGTCCTCTTTAGTACCTTTAAAATCCATACTGATCCCTGATAAAAACTCTCTTTTTCTTACTAAATCATTAATTGAATTAAGTGCATTCGGAAACATTTGTTTTAAATTTTCAAAATTAAAGAACTCTATTTTTGATAAGGCATTTTTTATTATATGTTTGTCTATATCTTTTAATGAAATAGTTTTAATTTTCTTATTTATATTAGAACTATCATAAGTTGAATCATTAAATGCCATAGATACCTCTCCTTTTCCCGAATAAATTTCATAAATCTCATTCTTTTGTGTGAAATCCATATCTGCAAATGATTTTATATTAGAATAATCTTTTTTTATTTTTTTATTAAGATAAATTATTCCATTTTTATAAAAAGAGGTTTTCTTGAATTCTTCTTTTAGAATTAATTCTTTTTCTACCACATCATCTAAATCAATGCCTAATTCTTCTCTTATTGCATTCTTTAAGTCTGCTACATATCTTGATTCATTCCAACTATGAAAATATAACTCTTCTAAAATTCTTAATTCTCTTTGAGTATCTCCATCAAACTTTCTTTTATACCTTTCTTGTGTTCCATCTAATATGAATGGATAATATCTTGCTCCTCTACCTATTAGTTGAGCTTCTGAAATTGTTGATTGAGCAATTCTTCCCCTTGTGCTTCCACCTGTTGCCTGTTTATCTGAAACTCTAACTATATCAAATAAATTTAATACCTCCCATCCTTCGTTTAGTTTTTGAACTGCAAAAATTGCCCTTATGTTGTTATTGGCGGATTCTAAAGAATTTAAGATTTTTTCTTGGGATATTACTTCTTCTTTATCTCTTTGAGAAATTGATTTTTTATCCAAACTTTCTTCATTTACATTTAAGCAATTTTTTTCAGAAAATCCTCTTTGTATTTTTTTAATTAAATCAGATATTGATATTTTTTCTTTATTATAGAATTCAAATACTTTTTTCATAATCTTTTCATTGCTTTTTCTTTTAATCTCTTCAATATTCTTATTTGAAAGATTATCTATCAGTTTTCTAAAATCTAATTCATTTTGTTTTGATTCTTCTATAGTCAGAGTTGCTTTAAACATAATTACTGGCTTAAAATTCTTTAAACCTAAAGATTCTGGAAATTCTTTTGCGTATTTTGATGCTACATCTTGCCTGTATTGGTTTACTAAAACTGCTGTAAGCATCCTATACCTTTTATCTCCATCTACCCTGAATAATTCAATATCTTTAGAATATCCTGCTTGATGAAAACTTGGTAAATCATATTTATACAATAATCTTTTTAGGTATTTTTCTTTAATGCCAGGATAACTTTCAAAACCCATTGTTGCTGTAAATTCTAAAAGTAAGCTTAGTTTGTCTTTCTTTAGGATTTCTTCAATAGTGTTTTCCCAGTTTGGCTTATTAGTTAATGTTTTTTGTTTAGTCTGAACTTGTCCATGATGGGCTTCATCTGCGATTAAGACTATTCTTTTATCCTTAAAACTATCAAATGTAACTGCATTTTCTTTTTCGTTGTGCATATCTGAATGAAGTTTTTGTATTGTTGTAAAACAGATATTTATTTCATCTTTATTCGAAGAGTCAAAATTATCTACTTCTCTTATTTGGATAGGTTTTCTATCAATCACAATTTTTTGGTTAAATAGATATTTTATTGAGCTTTGATCTAAGAAGTTTTCTTTAGTTTTCCCAATGATATTATTAGAATTTACAAAAAATAAGAAGTTATTATATCCTTTTTTGTAAAGATAATTTATCAATCCTGCCATAATTAGAGTTTTACCTGAACCTGTTGCCATGTTAAATAAAACTGCTTTTGGAATTGGTTTTTCTTGATATTGCTCAAAATAAGAAATAAACATCTGAAAAGCTTTTTCTTGATATTCTCTTAATGGAAAGTCTGGATTTAGATTATCCTTTATTTCTTTAGGAATTTCTATTCTTTCAATATCTCTTGTTCCAATGTATTTTTCAATGTCTTCATATAACCAGTCTTTATTTCCTGCAAGAGTAGTCTGCCCCATCTATTTTCCTCCATAGAATTTTTTATTAAGTTCCTTGTCTTCTTTAGAAACCTTAAACTGAGAATCTTCTATTTCTGAAAGATTTACATAAAGCTGGTTTTTATTGAGCATTTCCACTAAGGTTTCTTTTTGTTGTTTTAATGTTAATTTCTCAAAATCCTTCTTATTATCATTAAACTTCTTAATCTCTACATCATAATTCAAGAAATAATATTCGCACATCTCATCCCATATTTTAAGAAGAGATTTTGTATCCTTTGCATCTTGAATTTTATCAATCGCATCCTCATTATATTTTAGAAGTTCGCAATAAGTGAAAGATTCTTTTGACTTATCATTCTCTAAAACTTTTGTTATCCTTTTTTTTATTACATCTGCATGGGTATCTAATTGTTCAATAAGAATAAATTGCCTATTTCCGCTATCTTCTTTATTTAATTCTAATGTTGCATGAGCAGTTGTTCCACTTCCACCAAAGAAATCCATAATAATGTCATTATTTGAAGTCATTATCTTTAAGGTATCTACAACAGCATACAGAGATTTTGGATAACTAAAAATATTTTCGCCTAAAATCTTTTTTAAGAGATTTGTTCCTTGGAATTCTGGCAAATATTTTTTATCTGTCCAAATATTTTTTAAAACTTGTTGTTCTCTAAATTTATGATATATTTTTATTTCCCCATTTTCTTTCTTTGCTACAAAAAAGCCATTCACATTTCTTTCATCAAATGTTTCAGGTTTAGTCTTCCATGTAAATTCTGAACCATTCTTTTTAGGAAGTATTTCATAGTATCCTGATTTTTTTTCTAAAGTTACTTCTTTTAAGTCTTTACTAACATAAATTGGATACCAAAAAGATGGTTTACTCTTTCTAGAAGTACTAGACCTTGCTCTTATGAATTGTTCCCATCTAAACTTCCCTTCTTCATCTTCCTGATTAAAAGATTGGGCAACCCCCTCATCAAGCGTTACACTTCTAAATCTTCCTATGTTACTATTTTTCGCATAAACTAACATATATTCTGTAGATGCAGAGAAAAATCTTTCATGTTGCCTACCTTTTGGATTGATTAGTATTGTAACGATTCCAACCCTATTTTCAGCTCCAAATATCTCGTCAGCGATTGCACCCAAATAAAACAATTCAACATGGTCTATTGTTATAGCAACAAAGCCATCATCTCTCAGAAAATCATTAGCTACTTCTAATCTATTTTTCATAAATGTAAGCCAAGTTGAGTGTTTGAAATTATTATTATATGTGAATATTTCCGTTGCTCCTCCTGTATTATATGGGGGG